>NZ_JAUCDN010000016.1:0-21883 GCF_034675085.1 Devosia sp. | reverse complement strand
AGCATTGATGTTGGTTTGCAGCGCGGTGGCGTCGGCCGAGGCGGCGGTGAGGGTGATTTCCTTACCGTCGATGCGCAGCTTGGAGTTGGCGCCGAAGCCGCCGCCGGTGTGTTCGATCAGCGTGCGGGCGCCCACGCCCTGGGAGGCATCGGCCGGAGTCGCATCGCCATAGGCGGCTGCGAACGCCACGGAGGCCTTGGTGCCACCGCTGGCTTCCTGGAGCTTGATTTCGGTGAGTACACCGAACTGGCCACCATTGACCTTGAGGGTGCTGCCGGCGGCGACTTCATAGGTATCGACCTGGAAGGACTTGTCCTGGCGGGCCTGGCGCAGGGTCGACTGCATCGATTCCAGCGTCTTGGTAATGGCGGAAAGGCCATTGTCGGCGGCTTCCAGCGTCTTGACGCCGTTGGCCATCGAGTCGATCAGCGCGTTCAGGTCGCCGGCGCGGCTGTTCAGGGCCGAGGCGGTGAAGAAGCTGGACGGGTTGTCGAGGGCGGAGTTCACCTTGTTGCCACTGGCGAGACGCTCCTGCGTCTTGGCCATCATGGTCGCGGTGTTCTGGAGGGAAAGCAGGTTCGAGCGAACGGCTTTCGAGAGCGAGATATCGGACATTGTCCATTCCCTTTCTAGGAGTATGCGATACTACGAAGCCTCTTCCTGAGGTCTGGACGACTTTGATCGGGAGGTCATAAAGAACCGTTAAACGGGCGCCGAAACTTTGGACGAATTGCCGGGGCAAATTGAGCGCCGGGCAAGAAAAAGGCCCCGGTTACCGGGGCCTTGGGGATTTTTTCATTTATGGCGGGACGTTACACCCGGAGGTTAACTGTTGTGCCGGATCAGGCCAGCAAATCACGCAGCCGCGCCTGCGACTCCTCGGGAATTTCGCTGGAGCCGATGCGGCGGATCAGCTCTTCCATGGTTTGCGGGGTGGGGGGCAATTGCCCGGCGATGACGGCGGCGGCGAACATGGAGGAATGATCGCGCGGCTCGGCGGGGGGCTTTTCCCGGTCGGGGGTATGATGGGTGTTGTTGCCTGGGGCCTGCGGCTTGGCAGCCGCCGGGGCGCTGTTGGGCAGCACGGTGCGCTCGCCCGCGACGGGGCGATTGCGAAACTCGTTCATGTAGGTGCCGCCGGGGAGGGGCGCTTCGGAAATGACTGCCGTAATCATGACGCTGTCCCTGCATCAATGAAATACCATCTGGCAGCCCTAGTTCATTTCCATATCTCGGTGGTTACTTGAATCGCCGGCAATTAATTCAAGTTGCGGCAAGTCAAAGTGCGCGATTGACTGCGATTCCACGCGCCATGCTGGCCGGATCGGCAGTGATGGTGCCGGCGCGGCCATAGGTCCTGGCCTTATCCTGCTGGCCGACCACCTTGGCGACATCGGTGAGGATATCCTCTGTGACCATGCGGGCGGTGGCCAGCACGCGCAGGTTGTCGGCCATCTGGGTGGCGAGGCGGTCATGGCCCAGGCGCAGCCGTTCGAGCGCGGCGGGGGCCTGGGCCTTGAGGCGCTCGCCCTGGCGCTGCACCGAGCGGGCAAAGCTCACATAGTCCTGCGCCAGCCGCGTCTTGTCGGGGGTGAGGGCGCCGGCCTCGCGGATATGGCCGGCGCGCAGCAGGGTGGTTTCCTGGTTCATGACGTCGACCAGCGCGGCCAGGGTGGTCTCGGCCATGGAGCACAGCTCCTCGGCGGGCAGGGAATCGAGGGCGGCGAGGCGTGAAGCGGCGGTCATCTATAGGGCTCCCGGCAATCTGTTCTGGTTGTTGGCGGCTTCCTGCAAGGCGAGCAGGTCTGGCAGCATCTGTTCGGCGATGCCCAGCCCGCCATTGCGGGCCATGGTGTCGGCAAGGATTTCGGCCTGCATGGAGCGCCAGGTTTCCTCGCCGAACCCGCCGCCCATGGCGTCCTTGTCGGTGTTGATGGACGAAAAGAGTTCCTTGGTGAGGGTGTTGAGGAAGACGCCCTCGAATTCCTCGGCCTGCTGGCGCACGCGCGCGATCTGGCCGGGGGTGAGGCTGGAGCCGGGCGGCTGGATGGCGTGTGGCATCACAGCACCTCGATTTCGGCTTGCAGGGCGCCAGTGGCCTTGATGGCCTGGAGGATGGCGATGAGATCGCGCGGGGAAATGCCCAGCGCGTTGAGCCCGTCCACCAGCTGTTGCAGGGTCACCGATTCCGGCACCACGTTCAGTGCGGTTTCGGAGAGATTGGCATTGAGCGTGGTGTTGTTCTCCACGGCGGTGACGCCATTGCTCAGCGGATTGGGCTGCACCACGGTGGGGTTTTCGGCAATGGTGACGGTGAGGTTGGACTGGGCCACCGCCACGCTCGATACCCGCACATCCTTGCCCATGACGATGATGCCGGAATTCTCGTCGATGACGATGCGGGCGGTCTGGTCGGTCTGGATGATGAGCTGCTCGATATCGGTGAGCAGGTCCACGATATTGCCGTTGAAATTGCGCGGCAGGGTGAGACGCACCGTGGCCGGGTCCTCCGGGGTGGCGGTGGGGGCGCCGATGAAGTCGTTGACCGCCAGCGCGATGCGCCGCGCCGTGGTCAGGTCGGGATTGCGCAAAGCGAGGCGCAGCGAGGTCTGGCTGCCCAGGTGGAAATCGATCTCGCGCTCGATCAGCGCGCCCGAGGAAATGCGGCCGGTGGTGGGCACGCCCGAAATAATGGTGGCGGCGTCGCCCTGGGCCTTGAAGCCGTTGATGGAGACCGAGCCCTGGGCAATGGCGTAGACCTCGCCATCGGCGCCCACCAGCGGGGTCACCAGCAGCGTGCCGCCTTGCAGGCTGTCGGCATCGCCCAAAGCGGCGACTGACACGTCCATGCGCGAGCCCTGGGTGGCGAAGGGCGGCAGATTGGCCGTGACCATGACGGCGGCGACATTGGCGGTGCGCACATTCTCGCCGGCGGTGTTGACGCCGAGCCGCTCCAGCATGGATTGCAGCGACTGCTTGGTGAAGGGGGAATTGTTGAGGCTGTCGCCGGTGCCGTTGAGGCCGACGACGAGGCCATAGCCCACGAGCTGGTTCTCGCGGATGCCTTCCATGTCGACGATGTCCTTGATGCGCGCGGGCGCGGCAAAGGCATCCAGGGCCGGCAGCAGCCCCATCGTCATGGCGAGCGCGCCGGCCATCAGCGTGCGCAGCATCGATCTGGTCATCCTTCAATCCCCGTCGTCGGGCCCGCCATCCCCATGGCCGGCATTCACCAGGGATGTTGCGAAAAGCGTGCCAAGTGGAGAAGTGATTGTTTCTAAAGGTAGATTTTTTGGAAGAAGGCTGGCGACCCCGCGGGGTGAGCAATTCTTGCCGGGCATGTTAAGGCCTTGTTAACGACTGGCGGCAGATTTTGCCCATGCCGTCAGCAAACCGATCCGAGTCCGATTTTGCGCATCGACACCGTCAACCGCTCTTCCGCCCTGTCCAAGGGCTCGGCCGCGAGCCGGGCCGGCGGTGGCGTGGATTTCGTGCCGGCGGGCGGGTCGGCCCCGGCGCGGGTGGCGGGGCAGATGCCGGTTCAGGCCATGGCGGGCATCGAGGCCATATTGGCCTTGCAGGCGGTGGACGACGCGGCGACGGCGCGGCGCAAGGCGGTGCGGCGGGGCAGGAGCCTGCTCGATCTGCTCGACGACATGCGGGCCGACCTGCTGCTGGGGCGGGTGAGCGGAGAGCGGCTGGACGGGATGATGGCGATCCTGGCCGAGGCGCGCGAACGCTCGTTGCCCGAGCTGGACGGGCTGCTCGACGACATCGAGCTGCGCGTGCGCGTGGAGCTGGCCAAGACCGGGCGCTTTCCCGTCCTCTGAGGCGGGATCATCAATTTGTTGTCATTCCCGTGCTAGAGGCCTGATGCGCTAAGCCTTTCGCGCATTAAGCAGCCCGTGTCATGTGCGCTTGCCCGAGGGGGGCCAGACGCCTATATAGGCCGCCACAGAGGTGCATTGGAGTTGAGTCTACTGATGTCTTCGGGAGTAGAACTATCGGAATACCGGCCCAGTGACGACGAGCCGTTCATGAACTCGCGCCAGCGGGAATATTTCCGGGCCAAGCTCAATGCCTGGAAAGACGATATCCTGCGCGAAAGTCGCGAGACTTTGGAAAGCCTGCAGGAAGAAAGCCAGAACCACCCCGACATGGCCGACCGCGCCAGCTCGGAAAGCGATCGCTCGCTGGAGCTGCGCACCCGCGACCGCCAGCGCAAGCTGATCGCCAAGATCGACGCGGCGCTCAAGCGGATCGACGACGGCACCTATGGTTTCTGCGAGGAAACGGGCGAACCCATCGGCATTGCCCGGTTGGACGCAAGGCCCATCGCCACGCTGAGCCTGGAAGCCCAGGAAATGCACGAGCGGCGCGAGAAGGTCTATCGGGACGAATAAGCCCGCCGCCGAACGACTATTGAAAGGCCCGCCGATGGCGGGCCTTTCCGCATAAAATTGCCGCCTTGTCTCCGCCCCGACTTCTGGATCACAATGGGGCTTCATCAGGCTGGGAGGACGGGATGGCGCGGATCGGCTCGAAACTGGGGTGGCTGGGCCTCGTCGCCATGATGATGCTGGGTGCGCCTGCGCTGGCGACGGGCCAGGATGTCGAGCTGCTCAAGAATATCGACCTGCCCGGCTTTGACTATGATGTGGTCAAGGACACGAGCCTGGATGCCTGTTCGGCCGCATGCAGCGACGACACTATCTGCCGGGCCTTCACCTATAACAGCAAGTCGAAATGGTGCTTCCTCAAGGCCGAGGCGGGGGAGCGGGCCGAATTCACCGGCGCGGTTTCGGGGCTGGTGACGCGGGGCCTGACGCCGGACGAGCTCGAGGCCGAGCGCCGGGCCGAACTGCCCTTCTTTCCTGACGATCTGATCAATGCGGCCAAGCGGCTGGCGCGGGAGTTGCCGCAGACCGACGCGCCGCCGCCCAAGGCCAGCTATGGCGAGCTGATCCAGGCGGGCAATGACGCGCTGGATGCGGAAAACCGTGCCGGCGCCATTCTTGCCTATCGCCAGGCGCTGGCGATGAACCCCAACGATCCGGCGCTGTGGCAAGCCCTGGCCCGGACGGCGCTGGAGCGGGGCGAGGAACTGCTCGATAACGGCAATAACGACAGCTACAATCTGGGCCTGATGGCGAGCGCGGCGGCGATGAATGCCTTCCTGCGCTCGAGCGAGCCCATCGACCGGGCCAATGCGCTGGCGGCGCTGGCCAATGCCATGGAATATCGCGGCAAATGGCGCGAGGTGATCGCCGGCTACCGGCTGAGCCTGAGCCTTGCCGACAATGCGGCGATTGCCGAGCACCTGGACAAGATCGTGGCCGAGCATGGCTTCCGCGTCACCGACCATGTGATCGATGCAGATGCCGCTTCGCCGCGCATCTGCGCGGTGTTCTCCGAGCCGCTGCCTGGCGGCGGCGCCGATCTTTCGAGCTATGTGGTGGTGGCCGACACACCCCAGGCGGCGGTGGAAACCGGGCGCGAGCAGATTTGCGTCGAAGGGCTCAGCCATGGCCAGCGCTACTCCATCCGCCTGCGCGCCGGGCTGCCCTCGGCCGATGGCGAGGAATTGCTCAAGGATGTGACGCTGAACGTCTATGTGCCCGACCGCGCGCCCTTCGTGGGCTTTGCCAATAATGCCTATGTGATGCCGGCCGGGCTGGGCGGGGGGCTGCCGATCACTTCGGTCAATGCCGAAACCGCCGAGATCATGATTTACCGCATCGGCGACCGGGGCGTCGCCGGCGCCATCCGCGAGGGCATTTTCCAGGGCGATCTCAGCGAATATGGCGCCGAGGACATCGCCGAACGCGTGGGCGAGGAAATCTGGACCGGGGAGGTCGATCTCGCCCGCAGCCAGCCCAATGAGATGGTCACCACCGCCATTCCGGTCGCCGAGGTTCTGGGCGACCGCCCAGCGGGGGCCTATGTCATTACCGCCAAGATCAAGGGGAGCGATCTCGACTATTGGCAGGACCTGGCGACACAATGGTTCATCGTCACCGATCTGGGGCTGACCACCATTGCCGGCGATGACGGCGTTCATGCCTTCGTGCGCGGGCTCAATGACGGCCAGCCGGTGGCGGGCGCCACGGTGCGGCTGGTGGCGCGCAACAACGATATATTGGGCGAAGCGGTGAGCGATGCCGATGGCCGCGTGGTCTTTGCGCCAGGACTGGCGCGCGGCGTGGGCGGCCGGTCGGCGCAATTGCTGACGGCGGAAACCGGGGCGGGCGATTACGCCTTTCTCGACCTGTCGCGCCCCGCTTTCGACCTCACCGACCGGGGCGTCGAGGGCAGGCCCTCGCCGGGGCCGCTGGATGTGTTCGCCACCACCGAGCGCGGTGTCTACCGGCCGGGCGAAACGGTGTATCTGACCGCACTGCTGCGCAATGAGCGCGCCGAGGCGGTGAGCGGGCTGAAGCTGACGCTGGAAATCGAGCGGCCGGACGGGGTGATCTCGACAAGGCAGGTTCTGGATGACCAGGGCGCGGGCAGCTATTTCCTGGTGCTGCCGCTGGTGGAAGAAGCCATGCGCGGCTCCTGGACGGCGCGGCTCTATGCCGACCCCAAGGCGGCGGCGCTTTCCAGCACCAGCTTCCTCGTGGAAGATTTCGAGCCCGAGCGGCTGGCCTTCGACGTCACGGCGCCGGAAGGGCCGATGGAAATCGGGGCGGTGACGCCCATCGACGTGGTGGCGCGCTATCTTTATGGCGCGACGGCGCCCGACCTGTCCATCGAGGCCGATGCCATCATCCGGCCCACCTGGAGCCTTGCGGGCTTCCCCGGCTACAGCTTCGGGCGGCGCGACGACACCGCCGAAACCAGCCGCGAGCCGCTGGGCCTTGTGGGGGTGACCGACGAAGCCGGCAAGGGTGTGGCCGAAATCGCCCTGCCGGAAACCGAGGCGACGACGCGGCCGCAGGAAGCGCAGGTGCTGTTGTGGCTGGTGGACAGCAATGGCCGCGCCATTGAGCGCAGCATCAGCCGGCCGGTTCTGGCCAGCGGCGAGCGCATTGGTATCAAGCCGGTCTTTGCCGATACGAGCGGGCTTGGCGAGGGCAGCCAGGCGCAGTTCCAGATCGTCACCGTGTCGCCCGAGGGCAAGGCGGTGGCCCATGAGGGGCTCGACTGGACCATTTCGCGCGTCGAGACCAGCTATCAATGGTATCGCGACGGCAGTTCCTGGCGCTGGGAAGCCATCACCAGCACACGGCTCGTGGCGAGCGGCGTGGCCGATACGCCCGAAGGCGGGCCGGCCACGATCGGCGCCAATGTCGATTGGGGGCTCTATCGCGTCGAGGTGAACAGCCGCGGGGCGGACGCCACCTCATCGAGCTATGAATTCTATGCCGGCTATTACTATGCCGATGCCGGCTCGGACACGCCCGACACCTTGCAGGTGGCGCTGGACAAGCCGGCCTATCGCGTCGGCGAAACCGCCCAGCTCAAGCTCGACCCGCAATTTGCCGGCACGGCGCTGGTGATGGTGATCGATAATCGCCTCATCGCCATGCAGGCGGTGGAGGTGCCCGAGGGGGGCACCACCGTGCCATTGGAGGTGACCGAGGAATGGGGGCCGGGCGCCTATGTGACGGCCATTCTCTACCGGCCGGCCGACGCCGCCGAAAAGCGCATGCCTTCGCGCGCGCTGGGCCTGGCCTTCGCCGATGTCGATCCGGGCGAGCGCAAGCTCGACGTCAAGCTGGAAGCGCCGGCGGAAACCCTGCCGCGCCAGAGCTTTACCACCCGCGTGAAGCTGGGCAATCTCGCTGCCGGCGAAACCGCCTATGTGGCGGTCGCGGCGGTGGATCTGGGCATTCTCAACCTCACCAATTTCAAGGTGCCCGATCCCGATGGCTGGTATTTCGGCCAGCGGCAACTGGGCATGGAAATCCGTGATCTCTACGGCAATCTGATCGACCCCACCCAGGGGCTGGCCGGCGCATTGCGCTCGGGCGGGGATGGCGGCTCGGCGCGCACCGGCACGCCTCCGGCCACCTCGGTGCTGGTGGCGCTGCATTCGGGCATCGTCACCGTGGGAGCGGACGGCACCGCCGAAATCGAGTTCGAGATGCCGGACTTTTCCGGCACGGTGCGGGTGATGGCCATGGCCTGGACGGCCAGCGCCGTGGGCCATGC
This sequence comes from Devosia sp., assembly GCF_034675085.1. Lineage (GTDB taxonomy): Bacteria > Pseudomonadota > Alphaproteobacteria > Rhizobiales > Devosiaceae > Devosia. The sequence goes on along the minus strand of NZ_JAUCDN010000016.1, from coordinate 13,726 downwards.
CTCCGCCGATGTGATCGTGCGCGATCCGGTGGTGGTGACCTTGAGCCCGCCCCGCTTCCTGCGCGTCGATGACGTCTCGCGGCTTCTGGTCGAGGTCAACAATGTCGGCGGCGAGGCGGGCGAGTATGGGCTGGCTCTGTCCAGCGGCACCGGTATCGGCACCGAGGGCGAGGACCATGTGGTGAGCCTGGGCGAAGGCGAGCGGCAGGCGCTGTCGCTCCCCCTCACCGGGATGGCCATCGGCGACTGGCCGCTGGCTCTGTCCATCACCGCGCCGGACGGCAGCGTGCAGACCAAGGAGCTGACGCTGGGCGTGCGCCCGCTTAGCGCACCGGTTACTGAAAGGACGCTGCTTTCGCTGCCGGCGGGGGAAGACGTGGTCGTGGGCGAAGATTTCTTCGATGGCTTCATGGCCAATACCGGCGCGATGACGCTGGCCATCGGTCCGCTGTCGCGGCTCGACGTGCCCGGCCTGCTGCTGGCTTTGGACCGCTATCCCTATGGCTGCGCCGAGCAGGTTTCGAGCCGGGCGCTGCCGCTGCTCTATCTCAACGACGTGGCCAAGCTTATCGGCACGGCGGGAGACGAAAAGCTCAACCAGACGGTGAAGGACGCCATCACCAGCCTCTTGGCCAAGCAAAATTCGGCAGGCGGCTTCGGGCTCTGGGGACCGTTCGACAGCGGCGACATGTGGCTAGACGGTTTCGTCACCGACTTCCTGCTGCGGGCCGATGCGGCCGGCTATGGCGTGCCGGAGCGGGCGCTGAGCCAGGCGCTGGACAATCTCTCCAACCAGCTGGCCTATGCCAGCGATTTCGACGGGGGCGGGGAGGACGTGGCCTATGCGCTTTACGACCTGGCCCGCGCTGGCCGCGCTACCATGGGCGATCTGCGCTACTATCACGAGGCGCGGCTCAATGCCTTCGGCTCGCCGCTGGCCAAGGCGCAACTGGGCGCGGCGCTGGCGCTTTACGGCGATCCGATGCGGGCCAAATCGGCCTTCGTCGCCGCCGTGGACAGTCTGGGCGACAGCCGAAGCGGCTATCGCGGCGACTATGGCACGCGCCTGCGCGATACGGCGGGCGTGCTGGCGCTGGCGGCGGAGTTCAAGCCGGCGGGCGTCGATCTCCCGGCGCTGACCCAGGACCTGGCCAGGCTCCGCGACGGGGTACGCTATACCTCGACGCAGGAGAACAGCTGGACCCTGCTTGCCGCCGCCGCTTTGGGCGATGCCAGCATGGATGGCTCGATCACGCTCAATGGTGAGCCGCTGTCGGGGCAGATCTACAGCGCCTATGAACAGGCGGGATTCGCGCCGGTAAGGATAGCCAATGCCGGCAAGGCGGACAGCGAAGCCACTGTCAGCGTAACCGGTTATCCGGTGACGCCACCGGAGGCGAGCCATCACGGCTTCACCCTAAGCCGCGATTACTACCGGCTCGATGGCAGCGCCTTCGATATCGAGAGCGAGCCCCTGCGCCAGAATGACCGGCTGGTGGTGGTGCTGACGGTGCGGCCGGATCAGCTCGGCTCGGGCCAGTATATCGTGGCCGATCCGCTGCCGGCGGGCTTCGAGATCGAAAACCCCGATCTTTCGGCGGGTGGAGGGGCCAATGATTTCGATTGGCTGTTGCTCGACGGGCCGGTGCATGTGGAATCGCGCACCGACCAATATGTGGCGGCCTTCCGCTATTATTCGTCGACGGAAACCATCACCACGGCCTATCTGGTGCGGGCGGTGTCGCCGGGCGTCTTCGCCCTGCCGGGCGCCACGGTGGAGGACATGTATCGTCCCGAATTCCGCGCCAATCTGGCCGGCGGCAGCATCGAGGTCGCCGCGTCCGGACCATGACCAGCCCGCCGGTCCCTCCCGTTTCGCCGCCGCCGCGTCGCAAGGCGTGGCGGCCGGCGCTGGCGGGCTTTCTCTTTTTTGCGCTGGTGATGGCGGGAATTATCCAGGTCAACATGATGCTGGCCGAACTGGTGCGCGGCCTGCCGCCGACGCCGGCGCTGGCCAGTATGCCGGTTTCGGCGACGGTGACCGACCGGGAAGGGCAATTGCTGCGCCCCTTTACCACTGCCGATGGCCGCTGGCGCCTGCCGACGGCTCGGGCCGATGTCGATCCGCGCTTTCTCGACATGCTGATCGCCTATGAGGATCGCGGCTTTGCCGAGCATGACGGCATCGCCTGGTCGTCCATGCTGCGGGCGGGGCTGCAATTTATCGGGGCCGGGGGGCGCGTCGTTTCGGGCGGCTCGACGCTGACCATGCAGGTGGCGCGGCTGATCGAGGGCGAGCCGACGCGCAATCTGTGGGGCAAGCTGCGCCAGATGGTGCATGCCGACCGGCTGGAACATGAGCTGGGCAAGGGCGACATTCTCGATCTCTACCTCACCCTTGCGCCCTATGGCGGCAATATCGAGGGGGTGCGGGCGGCGAGCTTGGCCTATTTCGGCAAGGAGCCGGCGCGGCTGACCACGGCGGAGGCGGCGCTGCTGGTGGCGCTGCCGCAATCGCCCGAGGCCCGCCGGCCCGACCGCGACCCGGCGGCGGCGCGCCGCAGCCGCGACATGGTGCTCGACCGGCTGGTGGCCATGGGCGCCCTGGGCGAAGAAGAAGCCGACTATGCGCGGCACGAGCCGGTGCCGACGGCGCGGCGGGAGTTTCCCATGCTGGCGGCCCATATGGCCGAGCAGGCGGTGCGCGCCCAGCCCGGCGCGCGGCAGGTGGCCCTGACCCTGGACCGGCGCTTGCAGGAGGCGCTGGAGCGGCTGGCGGCGGCGCGGGCCCGGCTGATCGACCCGAAAGTTTCGGTGGCCATCGTCGCCGCCGATATCGAGAGCGGCGACGTGCTGGCCTCGGTGGGGTCGGCGGGGCTGTTCGCCAGCGAAAGCGCCGGCTTTGTCGACATGACCAGGGCGGTGCGCTCGCCCGGCTCGACATTGAAGCCGCTGATCTATGGGCTGGCGTTCGAGCTGGGCCTGGCGCATCCGCAAAGCCTCATCGAAGACCGCCCGACCGCCTTCGGGGCCTACCTGCCGGTCAATTTCGACGGTTTCAACCGGGGCACGGTAACCATTCACGACGCGCTGACGGAATCGCTCAATATTCCGGCCGTCGTGGTGCTCGATGCGGTGGGACCGGCGCGGCTGGTGTCGCGGTTGCGCCGCGCCCATGCCGATCCGCGCCTGCCGGCCGGGGCGGCGCCGAGCCTGGCTATGGGGCTGGGCGGGGTGGGGATCACGCTGCGCGAGCTGGTGTCGAGCTATGCCGCCATCGCCAATGGCGGCCTGCCGGTGCAGCTCCATGATGGGGTGGGACCGCAGCCCGAGCCGGGCACATCCGCGCCGGTGCTGGACCCGGTCTCGGCATGGTATGTCGCCGATATCCTGGCCGATGTGCCGCCGCCGCTCAATGGCTCGCCCGGCCGTATCGCCTACAAGACCGGCACGTCCTATGGCTACCGGGACGCCTGGGCTATCGGTTTTGACGGGCGCACCGTCATCGGCGTCTGGGTGGGCCGGCCGGATGGGGCGCCGGTGCCGGGGCTTTCGGGCATCGTCGGGGCGGCGCCGGTGCTGTTCGAGGCCTTCGATCGCATCGGCAATCGCAAGGCGCCGCTGCGGCGGGCGCCGCCGGGAGCGATCCTAGCCTCAAATCCCGATTTGCCGGCGCCGCTCCGCCGCTTTCGCCACCCCAATGAATCCATGGTGGCGCGGCAGGCCGCCCCGCAAATCGCCTATCCCGGCGATGGCGTCGATGTCGATCTGGGACTGGCCTCGGGCGAGGCCAGCCCGCTCATGGTCAAGGTGCGCAACGGCGTGCCGCCCTTCACCTTCTTTGCCAATGGCGCGCCGTTCGGAAGGCCGGAATTTGCCCGGCAGAGCCTGTGGACGCCCGATGGGCCGGGCTATGTGACGCTTTCGGTGGTGGATGCCAAAGGGCAGGGGGATAGTGTGCGGGTGTTTGTGGACTGATGCGGGCCCGGCTTAAAACCCGAACACGGTGGTGATGCCGGACTGGCCATTGCCGTATTGGGCGCATTGCGCATTGGTGTTCTGGCCGAACTGAAACAGGCCGCAGCTATTGTTGTTGCCGTTCTGGCTGATGGTTCCCTGATGGCCATTGCCATCCTGAATGATCAGGCCGTGATTGTTGGCACCCGTCTGGTTGAAGCCTGCGGCGTTGAAATTGCCGTTCTGGATGCCGTTGGCGCCGGTGGCGGACAGTCCCTGCACCACGGAAAAGAGCCGCAGCCCCATGCCCAGGGCCTGCTGCTGGTCGGGATCGGTGGGAGAAAAGCTCAGCGAAATCTGGCCGGCGGCCATGGCGGGACTGGCAAAGCCGGCGGCGCTGATGATGAGGGCGGTTGCGGCGGCGGCAAGGGGTTTGGCGAACATTTGGGTCTCCTCTGTTGGACTGGTGTTTCAGTCCATGGAGGCAGGATGGCAGGGCGTGTCTGAACCGGCGGGGAGCGGTGCATTCAGATTTCGTTCACCATGCCAAAATAAAAAGCCCCGGTTTCCCGGGGCTTTCCATGGGGCTGGTGATGTCAGATGGGACGGATGAAGGGCTCTGAGCAATCGAAGTGTTCTCCGTCGGCCCATACTTCCAGGGTAATGTGGGGCACGGCGGTGGCATTGATCGTGACCATCCCCAGCGGGGTGACTTCATGGGGATGGGCGCTGAAGGCGCTGCCCTGATTGATGCTGGCCGTGCCGGCGCTGCCCCGGCTGTCGATGGCGAAGCGGTATTGGCCGGAGAGGGCGACAGGGCTGAGCACCGAGCCTTCTATGACGAGCAGGTTGCGCTCGGCCTTGACGGAGATGCCGCAACGCAGGTCGGGGCTGGTGTAGTCCGCCTTGCCCGTCTGGGCGGCCATGGCGGTGCCGGCGAGACCCAGAGCGGCGATGAAAGCAATTCTGTACAGGGCTTTCATGTCATCCTCACGGGCAGGCCTGGACGAAGGCGGAAATATTGCCGGCGCCGTTCTGCACGATATTGGCGTTGCAGCCATTGCCGACCTGCACGCCGGCGGCGGTGTTGCCGAAGCCGTCCTGGGTGAGGATGGTGGTATGATTGGAGCCGAACTGGCCGACGCCGCCGGCATTGTTCCAGCCATTCTGCCAGACATCGCCGTAATTATTGTTGCCCTGCTGGCCAATGGCGCTGACATTGTTGCCGCCGGACTGGTTGGAGAGGCCGGTGTTGAAATTGCCGGTCTGATGGGCGCCGAAGACGTTGTTCCAGCCGCTCTGGCTCCCACCCACCCCGTTGCCCCAGCCGAACTGGTGGATGAAGATGTCGTTGGCCATGGCGGGGGAAGCGGCGGCGATGGCGGAAGCGGCGATGGCGGCGATGACGACGGTGCGGATCATTTGGTCTCTCCTCGTTTGGGTGGCGTTCGCTCGGAGCGCCTTGTGGTGATGACCCGATGAATAAGGAGGCGAGCCCGAACCGGGCCTGAAACGCCGGTTCAGGCAGCGTTCATTGAATTTTCACTCCGCCATCTTCCAGCAGAATGGTTCGCTCCAAGCCGATGGCGGCAAGGAAATCGGCGTCGTGGCTGACCACAAGCAGCGCGCCGTCATAGGCCCTGAGGCCGGCTTCCACCTCGGCAATGGCGTGGATGTCGAGATGGTTGGTGGGCTCGTCGAGAATGAGCAATTGCGGCGGGCGGTCGGCGCCGATGGTGGCGGCAAGGCCCGCCCGCAGCATCTGCCCGCCGCTCAGCGTGCCCACGATTTGCAGCGCCGCATCGGCGCGGAACATGAAACGGGCCAGCGCGGCGCGGCAGGCCAGTTCGTCGGCCCCGGGATTGAGCGCCAGGAAATTGTCGCGGATGGAGAGCGCCGGATCGAGCAGGCTTACCGTTTGGTCTAGCAGGGCGAAGGGCACGGCGATACGGGCCGCGCCGGAGACGGGCGGCAGGGCGCCGGTGAGCAGGCGCAGCAGTGTTGTCTTGCCGCTGCCATTCGGGCCGGTCAGGGCGATGCGCTCGGGGCCGGTGAGGGTGAGCGAGAAATCGCGGATCAGATTTGGCTGCGTATCGGGGCCGCCGGAGAGGCCGGTCGCTTCCAGCACCACACGCCCGGCGGGCAGGCCGGTGGGGGTGAGCTTGACGGTCAATGGCGTCAAAACCTCGATGCGGGCGCGCGCCGCGCCGGCGGCGCTGCCGGCCTCGCCGCGCAGACGTTCGGCCAGGCGCGAATTGCCGCCTGACGTGTTCTCGGCATTTTCCTTGCGGCCCCCGAGCAGGATCCTGGGCATGTCGCCCTTGGCGGCCTTGCGCTTTCCGGCATTGTCGGCGCGGGCCTGGCGCTCGCGCGTCTGCTGGATCTTGCGCTCGGCCTCGCTCACCCGGCGCTCGGCCACGGCCAGGTCGTGCTCGGCGCTGGCGAGGTCCAGCGCCTTGCGTTCGGCATAATGGTCCCAATTGCCGCCATAGACCGTTGCGCCCAGCGTGGTCAGCTCGACAATAGCATCCATTTCGCGCAGCAGCGCGCGGTCATGGCTGACCACGATGGCGCTGCCGCGCCAGCGGTGCAGCAGACCGATCACGGCCTCGCGGCCATCGGTGTCCAGATTGTTGGTGGGCTCGTCGAGCAGGATCAGATCGGGCCAGGCGAGGACAAGCGCGGCAAGGGCGACGCGGGTGCGCTGGCCGCCGCTGAGGGCAGCAAGGGGGCGCTCCGGCTCAAGGGCGGGAAGGCCCATGTCCGAGAGGGCGGTTTCGATGCGGCCGGGGAGCATCCAGTCGGCCTTTTCGGCGTCCTCCAGCGTGCCGATGCCCCGCTCGAGCCGGTCGAGGCGGGCCAGGTCCTGGGCGATGCCCAATTGGCTGGCGACGGTCTCATCGCCCTCCACCTGCACCGATTGGGCGAGCATGCCCAGCGTTCCGCTGACGGTGACGCTGCCCGCCTGGGGCGCGATCTCGCCGGCAATGATGCGCAGCAGGGTGGATTTGCCCATGCCGTTACGGCCGATCAGCCCGGTGCGGCCGGGGCCGAAGGCAAGATCGAGACCGGAAAAGAGCGGGTGGTTATCGGGGGTGGACCAGGAAAGCTGGTGCAGGGAAACGGAGGCAGGCATGGGCAGAATCCAGATGAGCGATGCGGGAAGGGCAGTCGTTCGTCTGGAAATCCATGGGTACCGTCCGGTCAGTGCTGCGGATGGGGGGAAGATAGGGTGTTCTGATGCGGTGTCAACCGGGGCTTAAGCCAAGCGCCCTCCCATCCACCGTCGCTGCCATGGGGCTCGCAATCTGGCCCACGGGTCAAGCCCGTGGGCAGCGCCGGTGCCTGCCGGTGTTTGGGGATGGAGCCGACCTCACCCCAGATAGCGCTGGCGCAAATGGGCCTTGAAATAATCGGCGTTGAGGGGTTCGCCGGTGGCGCGGGTGATGAGATCGGGCGTCGACCAGCGTGAACCCTGCGACCAGATATGGTCGGCGCGCCACTGGTTGATGGCGGAAAAATCGCCCTTGCGCATGGTGTCGCGCGCATTGGGCAGGGCTTTTTCCAGGGCGGCCCATTGCTGGGCGGCGATCATGGCGCCCAGCGTGTAGCTGGGGAAATAGCCGAAGGCGCCGCCGGGCCAATGCACATCCTGCATGGGGCCGTCCTTGGGATCGAGAATCGTGGAAATACCCAGATACTCGACCATCTTGGCGTCCCAGGCCTCCGGAATTTGACTGGCTTCCAGCTTGCCCGAGACCAGTTCCTGCTCCAGCTCGTAGCGCAGGATGACGTGGAGCGGGTAGGTGACTTCGTCGGCGTCGACCCGGATATAGCCGCGCTCGACATGGTTCACTTCCGCAAGGATGTCGGCGACATCCCAGCCGGGAATGGCGTCTGCGCCCAGGTGCAGATGCACCAGCGGCAGGGCGAATTCCCAGAATTCGGGGCTGCGGGCGAGCTGCATTTCCACGAACAGGCTCTGGCTTTCATGCATGCCCATGCCGCGCGCCTTGCCCAGCGGCCAGTGCGACCACGCCTTGGGCAGGCCCTGCTCGTAAAGGGCATGGCCGGTTTCATGCAGCACACCCATGAGCGAGGAGAGCAATTCGTCGGTGCGGTAGCGCGTGGTCATGCGCACATCGCTGGGCACGCCGCCGCAGAAGGGATGGTGCGAAACGGCGAGCGAGCCATGGGTGAAGTCGAACCCCACGGCGCGCATGGCGGCCAGGCCCAGCTCGCGCTGCTTCTCGATGGGGTAGGGGCCGTTAAGCGGCTTGCGCGGGCGGCGGGCGAGGCGCTCCTCCTGCGCGGCCAGCGCCTCGGGTACGAAATCCTTGAGGAAGCTCTTGAGATCGGCAAAGACGAGATCGAGATCGGCGGTGCGGTTGCCGGGATCGTATTGCTCCATCAGCGCGTCATAGGGCGCCAGGTCCAGCGCGTCGGCGCGCAATTGCGCCTCCTCGCGCACCAGCGCGACGACGCCTTCCAGCGCCGGAACGAAGCTGTCCCAGTCGCCCTTGGCGCGCAGCTCGCGCCAGAGCTGCTCGGAGCGCATGGTGGCCGCAGTGCGGCGCTCGACGAACTCGGTGGGCAGGCAGGTGGCGTTGATGTAGCCGCGCTCGAATTCGCCCAGTGCCAGAACCTGGTCCTCATCCAGCGCCTCGGCTTTGGCTGCCGCGATCCAGTCGGCGATTTCGGGCGCGGTGGCCTGGGCGTGATACATGCCGGCCAGCGTGGCCATGGCCTCGGCGCGCTTTTCTCCGCCGCCCGGAGCCATATGGGTGGCCTCGTCGGCGCCCAGGATGGACAGGGCGTGCTCAAGCGCTTCGAGCTTGTGGCCGAGCGTATCGAGTTTCTGGAAAGACATGAGAGGCTCCAATCGCTGTTGGCCCGCGATGTTCCACAAGCGGGGCGATGGGGCAAGGCCGGAATGGGGAGAGGCGCAGCCGGGGAGACTGCGCCTCGGGGAAAAGGGCCGGGCCTGTTCTGGGCCGCGGCCCGCACGGCGCTTCCGGGCGCCGCGGGGAGCCCCTTGCGCACCATTGGGGGAATGTGCGCAAGAGGAAGAGCGTCAGAAGGGCAGGATGGCGTCCATGGCCTGCTGGCCATAGCGGGGCTGCTGCATATTGGTGATCTGGCCCCGGCCGCCATAGGAGATGCGGGCTTCGGCGATCTTGGACGAGGGCACGGTGTTGTTGGCCTGGATGTCGGAGGGGCGGACGATGCCGGCGACGATGAGGTCGCGCACCTCGAAGTTGACGCGCACTTCCTGGCGGCCCTCGATGACCAGATTGCCATTGGGCAGGACCTGGGTGACGACGGCGGCCACCGAAGTGGTGAGGCTTTCCGAGCGGTTGACCGAGCCATTGCCGCGATTGTTCAGACCCGAGTCCAGCGAGATGAGATCGGAGGGGTCGATATTGCCATTGCTGACATTGTCCACCACCTGCCCGAAAATGCCGCCCATGCCGGCCGAATTGGTGCTGGAGCGGCTCGACTGGGTGGTGTTGGCGATCTTGGCGCTGTCATCGATGGTGACCATCACGGTGAGGATGTCGCCGATGCGGTGGGCACGCTCGTCCTTGAAGAAGCCCTTGGCCGAGGTGCGGTAGAGCGAATTGGGCTGGTAGGTGTCGGCAATGGCCGCGGGCATCGGCATGTTGACCGGCTGATAGCCGGCGACCGTGGTGGGGTCGCTGATGGCGGTGAGCGGGGGCGCCTTGCCGACACTGGCGAGCTGATCCATGGTGTTGCAGCCGGCCAGCAGGGCGGGAAGCGTCAGGAGGGCGGCGATCTTGGCGATATTCATTATGGTTTCTCCTGACCCCTAGAGGCCGGCAATGGTGAGCGGGCGGGCGCTGACTTCGACGGTGCCGCTGGCAATGGCCGTGGCACTGATGACGCGCTTGGACATGAGGTTGAGCACCTGCACCGGCTGACCGGCGGCGGCGCTGGAAACGGCCTGGCCCTTGACGCTGAGGGTCATGGGACCGTTGCGGAAATAGATGGTCACCGGATCGTTCTTGAGCACGGCCAGGGGCGTGGTGACGTCGGCGGGCTTGAGCATCATGCCCTCGCGGCTCTGGCGCACGAGGGTCTTGCCCAGCACGTCTTCGAGACGCAGCATGCCGGTGGTTTCGACGAATTTGAGCGGCACGGTGCGCATCTCGATATTTTCGGGCATGAGCAGGGTGCCGGCCGGCAGGCTGGCGTTGATATGGGGCGTCTGCACCAGCACCTCGATCGAACCGGCCAGGTCGAGCGCCTGCTCGCGCCCGGCAATGGCGAAGCGGGCGGTGAAGGCGCCGCTGCCGGGCAGGTAGCGCAGGGCAAGGAGCGTGGCGGGTTCGGCCACGGCCTCGGCATTGACCGGAATGAAGGGCACGGAAAAAAGCGCGTCGATGCTCATGCCGTCGCCGATGATGCCGCGGGTGCGCAGGTCATCGGCAATGAGTGCGCTCAACAGCGCCTCGTCGACGATGGCGGCGGCGCGGCTGACGCGCACGGCGGTGAGCCCGTTGGCGGCCATGGAGGCCAGGCCAGCGCGGCGCAGCGCGGCGTCGATGTCGCCGATATTCACCAGCCCGGTGGTGCCCGGCAGGGGCGCGCGGAAGAGCGGGGTCTCCGCCTGGGCGCCGGCATCGTCGAACATGTCGCCCATGGTGACGATGGCATTGGTGACGACCACATCGGCACGCAGGACGGGGGCGGCCGTGACGGCGCCGGACAGCAGCAGGACGGCAAGGCCGGAAAGCGTGGAACGCAGCATCATCTTCACCCCTCCCATCAACGCAGCTGGCTGGTTGCCTGCATCATCTCGTCGGCGCCGGAGATGACGCGGGCGTTCATCTCGTAGGCGCGCTGGGCGGCGATGAGGTCGGCGATTTCGGTGACGGAATTGACGTTCGACATTTCCAGGTAGTTCTGCATCAGGTTGCCATAGCCCGCGATATTGGGGACGCTGACCTGCGCCGGACCGCTGGCCGCGGTCTCCAGGAACAGGTTGTCGCCCATGGATTCCAGGCCCGACTTGTTGACGAAGCGGGCGAGCTGGAGCTGGCCGACCTGGGTGGGCATGTTTTCGTTGTCGAGATAGGCGCTGACGATGCCATCGGGCGAAATGGTGATCGACGAGGCGGTGCCGGGGATGACGATGCCCGGATCGATGGAATAGCCGGTCGAGGTCACCAGCTCGCCTTCGGCGGAGCGCTCGAAGGAGCCGTCGCGGGTATAGGCGGTGCGCCCGTCGGGCAATTGCACCATGAAGAAGCCTTCGCCGCGAATGGCCACGTCCAGCTCGCGCTCGGTGACGTTGACGCCGCCCTGGCTCATGACGCGCGGGGTGGAGACGGTGCGCACGCCCGAGCCGATCTCGAGGCCCGCCGGCACCATGGTGCCGGTGTCGGAGGTGGTGGCGCCGGCGCGGGTGATCTGGTGGTAGAGCAGATCCTCGAATTCGGCCCGCTGGCGCTTGTAGCCAGTGGTGCGCATATTGGCGATATTGTTGGAAATGACTTCGACGTTGCGCTCCTGGGCGCCCATGCCGGTGGAGGCGATATAGAGAGCTTTCATGGCTTGTCCTCCGATCAGGCGTTGGCGTCGCCAAGACGCTGGATGGCATTGCGGCGCAATTCATCCTGCTTGGTGGTGAGGGATGCGAGCGATTCATAGGCGCGGGTGACGCGGATCATCTCGCTCATCTCCGCCACGCCAGAGACATTGGAGCGCTCGATGAAGCCCTGCATGGCGCGTGTAGCGGTGGCAGGAAGCGGGGTGCCGCCAGCCCACAGATTGCTGCCCTGGCGGGTCAGTTCCTCGACATTGGCGAATTCGACCATGCGCAGCCGGCCCTTGACGTCGGCGCTGCTGCTGATCGAGCCGTCGGCGGCGATGGTGATGTCGCTTTCCTGCGGGCCGAACTGGATGGGGCCGCCTTCGCCCAGCACGGGATTGCCGTTGAGATCGACAAGCTGGCCGGTGGCGTTGAGCTGGAAGGCGCCCGAGCGCGTCCAGCGCTCGCCCGCCGGGGTCTGCACGGCAAAGAAGCCTTCGCCGTTGAGACCGACATCGAGCGCGTTGCCGGTCTGCACCAGCGCACCCGAGGACATGTCGTGAACGGTTGCCCAGTCCTGCACGTAGGAGAGGGGCTGGTCGAGGCGCGGAAAGTCCTTATCGCGCGCCACCGGCATGATGTATTCCTCGAACAGCAATTGCTCGGCCTTGAAGCCGGTGGTGTTGAGGTTAGCCATGTTGTTGGCCACCACATCCATCTGCCTTTGCAGAGCCATCTGCCGGCTGAGGCTGATAAGTTGCGCATTCCCGATCATTGCCGGTCCCCGGAAGTTAACGTCCCCGAGGCGGCACGCTTCCCCAAGCGGCTGCCTCGCCGTTTACTTTGCAGAAACCATGCCAGTCTGAAAAATTTAATAAAATCAGATAGATAGGGACCGCTCCCGGTTGGGCTTGCCGGCGCAGTCTTTCCGCATCGGGTAAAAACTGCCCGGCAAAATTTGCCGGCGCAGGGGTAAATGTAACCAATCGTTAACCATCGGGCGCTTAGCTCAAGCTGAGGGGCGGAATCGCCCGAAAAGCAGGAATAGGGCAGGTTGCATGGCGGTGGAAGCAGAAGCCGAAGGCGGCGCGGAAGCCAAAAAAGGCATCCCCAGGCTCTTCATCATCATCGGGGCTGCGGCCATCGTGGTGCTGCTGGGCGGGGCGGGGCTGTTCTTCTTCCTCTCCTCCGCGCAGACGGCAGCGCCCGCCGATAGCGCCGAGGCGGCGCCGGCGGCCCCTGCCGACACCTTCATCTTCAACCTGCCGCCGATGATCGTTAATCTCAACAATGATGGCCAGGCCGGAAGCTTCATGAAGCTCACCGTGGCGCTGGAAGTGGCCAATGAGGAGATGATGACTGAAATCCAGCCCCGGCTGGCCAAGGTCACGGATGCCTTCCAGGTCTATCTGCGCGAATTGCGCAAATCCGACCTCGAAGGTTCGGCGGGAATCTATCGCCTCAAGGAAGAACTGCTGCGGCGCGTCAATGTCGCCATCTATCCAAGCCAGGTGGAATCGATCCTGTTCAAGGAAATCCTGGTGCAGTGATGGCGGGGCCAACCGAACAGGACAAGCTGGCTGAAAACTGGGGACTCGACGATGTCGACCTCTCGGGCGCGGCCGCGCCCGAAGACAGCATGACCGAGGAAGAAAAGGCCGCAGCCGCCGCCGCCGAATGGGCCGCCATGCTGGAAGGCACCGACACCGAAGAGGGCGGGGCCGACCGGGTGCTCAACCAGGACGAGATCGATTCTCTGCTCGGGTTTGACGCCAGCGTGGGCAGCAATGTCGAGTTGACCGGCGTGCAGGCGCTGATCAATTCGGCGCTGGTCTCCTACGAACGCCTGCCGATGCTCGAAATCGTCTTCGACCGCCTTGTGCGGCTGGCGACGACATCGCTGCGCAATTTCACCTCGGACAATGTCGAGGTGACGATGGATTCGATTTCCTCGGTGCGGTTCGGGGATTATCTCAACTCGATCCCGCTGCCGGCCATTCTTTCGGTCATCAAGGCCGAGGAATGGGAGAATTACGGCCTGCTGACGGTGGATTCGAGCCTCATCTATTCGATGATCGACGTGCTGCTGGGCGGACGGCGCAGCGGGGGCAATATCCGCGTCGAGGGGCGGCCCTATACCACCATAGAGATGGCGCTGGCGCGCAAGATGATCGAGATCATCCTGGAAGACACCCGCCGCGCCTTCGAGCCGGT
>NZ_JAUCDN010000015.1:0-23626 GCF_034675085.1 Devosia sp. | reverse complement strand
CGAAACGCGTCGTCTGGTGAGCGTGGACGGTGGCGATGAGAAAGTCGGCATAGATCTTGCCGTTGCGCACGCTGGCCAGAATGCCCTGCCGGTCGGCGGCATCCATGTCGTAATGGATGGCGCCGACATCCTCTCCCACCTGATACCATTGGTCGAAGAAGCGGAAGCGCTCGGGATGGGCATCGCAAGCGGGCACGGTGGCGCCGGGGCGCTCGCTATAGATATCGCGCGCCAGTTCCTTGAGCGTATCGAGCTGGCCTTGCGACACCACATTATAGCCGGTGACGTGCAGCGGATTGACGCCGGGCGCCCCGCCGACACTGCCCACCCTGGCGGTAGCCTCGGTGCGCGCATAGGTCGGCCCGAAATGGCCGGTATCGGCAATGGAATAGAAGCTGACGAGGCCCGCCCGCCCCTTGCCGGTTTCCCGACAGCGCGCGGCGCGGGCTTCCTGCAGGTTTGGCCCGGTGCCGGCATGGACGATGTCCAGTGCGTCGAGGGCGGCGTCGGTGGCGATCATGCCCATGACGCCACAATCGAAAGTGTGGTTGTTGGCCCGGCTCACCATGGTGACGCCCATGGCCTTGATGGCCTCGCCCATGCGCAGAGGCGCCGCCGTGCCGGCGATGGCGCCATTTTCGAAGCGCGAAAAATCGATGAGGCTGGATTCCATGTTGGCGAAACCCACATCGGCCTCGGCGATGCGCTCGACAAGGGCGCGGAAGCGCTGGTCCTGCCGGGCGAGAGGCTGGGGCGCGATGAGATCGCCCACTGCCGCCACGGCAAAGGGGGTCTCGATCTTCATGACGATTTCAGCCTCGAGCTTGCGACCGTGCACCCGCTTGCCTTCCACAATGACGCCTTGCCGGATTAAGAGGCTGGCGAGGTGTTGCGGACAAGACCATCATCACAAAACGAGAACGCGTTATCACTACTGGGCTCCGCGACCTGCACAGGGGGCAGTCATAATCGCAAGGCTGGCCAACGCCTTGGTGCGCGCCGCCCCACTCCCGCACAAAGGACTGCCCCGCACCCCATGCTGATCGCCACCGCCGGACATATCGACCACGGAAAATCAACGCTGGTGCGGGCGCTGACCGGCGTCGAGACCGATCGCCTGCCCGAAGAGCGCAAGCGGGGCATATCCATCGATCTGGGATTTGCGCACTGGTTGCCGGGCGAAGGCGAAATCCTGGGCTTCGTCGACGTGCCCGGCCATGAGCGTTTCGTCAAGAACATGCTGGCCGGCGTAGTGGCGGCCGATTTTGCCATGCTGGTGGTGGCCGCCGATGACGGAATCATGCCCCAGACGGTGGAGCATGTGCAGATTCTCGACCTGCTCGGCATCGGCGCCGGCATGGTCGCGCTCACCAAATGCGACAAGGTTCCGGCAGGCCGGGTGCAGGAAATCCGCCGGGCGGTGGAAGCGCTTCTCGCCGGCACGGCTCTGGCCGGATCGCCGTTTTTTGCGGTCTCCGCCGCCACTGGCGAGGGCGTTGCCGATCTTGCCGCGGCGCTGCGCGAGGCAGCACGGCAGGAGCCGGAACGAAAAGCGGCGGGGCGGAATTTCCGCCTGGCGGTCGACCGGGTATTTTCCGTGCCCGGCAGCGGCACCGTGGTGACCGGCACCGCCGCAACCGGGGAATTGGCGACAGGCGACCGCCTGGTGCTTTCTCCCGGCGGGCAGGCGGTGCGGGTGAGAAGCCTGCAACGGGCGAGCCACGCGGTGGACCGCGTCGTCGCGGGAGATCGATGCGCACTCAACCTCAGCGGCATCGGCACCGAGGACGCCGGCCGGGGCGATTGGCTGGTCGTGCCCGCCATGCATGCCCCCACAGCCCATATCGCCGCGCGGCTGAAGATTCTTCCCGACAGGCCCGCACTGCGGCACAACGCGGAAATCCATGTGCATCTGGGCACCGCCGACATTGGCGCGCGCGTGCTCATGCGCGGGCAAAGCGCGCTGGCGCCGGGGTCGGAAGCCATGGTCGTGCTTGCCCTGGCCGAAGAAACCTCGGCCTGCGTGGGGGACCGCCTCATCATCCGCGACCATGCCGGCCAGCACACGCTGGGAGGCGGCCATGTCGTCGATCCCTTTGCGCGCAGACGCCAGAAAAAACAGCTGCGCGACGCCGTCTGGGCCGCCATCCGCCCGGGCCGGCCGCTCGAAACGCTGAACGCCCTGCTCGCCATCGAGGACCATGCCGTCATCCCTGAAATCTTCGAGCGCATGTTCAATCTCGACGCCGTCACGGCAGCAGAAATCTATCGGCAGGCCGACGCCCGCATTCTGGGCAGGAGCCGCAGGCAGGTGCTGCGCGACCGGGACGTTACGGCCATGGGCCAGCAGCTTGAGGACGTTCTCGAAACCCATCACCGCGATCACCCCACTGAGCCCGGCCTGCCACCCCGCCAGCTCGAGGCGGCCTTGCCGGCAGGAATTGTCGGCGATGTGCGCCAGGCAATCGTGCGGATGCTGATCGATGAGCGCCGCATCGAGGCCATCGGCACCATGCTGCGCCGGCCCGGCCATCTGGTTGCCGGCAATGACGAGGAGACGCGCGCCTGGCAGAGGCTCTTGCAGGTTGCCCATGACCGCCGGGAGTCGGCCTTTACCAGCGGGGAAATCGCCGGGCTGATGGGGATGGAAGAAAAGGACGCCATCTCCCTCATCATGCGCCGGCGCGGCTCGGGGGAAATCCGTCGCATCACCGACGATCGCTTCATGCTGGGGACGCGGCTGGCGGCCTATGCCCAGCTCGGCCTGGAGCTGTCCGCGCCATCGGGCCCCAAGGGCTTTTCGGCGGCGCAATATCGGGATGCAATCGGAACCGGAAGGGGCCTGGCCATCCAGATCCTCGAATTTTTCGACCGGATCGGGGTCACCGCCCGCAATGGCGAGTTGCGCCTCATCCGCAACGAATATGAGCGCATCCTGCGGCAGACGGCGAACCTGGAGCGCGGCATGTCCCCTCAGGTCTATCTGCAAAAGACCAGAAAGGGCCGCAGGTGAGTTTCGCCTCGCCGGACCCGGCCCTTCGCCCCAAAGACCTAGCTCCAGGAATTTTCGGCGTCGCTGTCGTCCATATCCTCGGCGACCTGCTGGCGAATGGCGTTCAGCACCGCCAGGACCGCCGGGGAGAGGCGGACGCCCTCGCGGGTGATGAGGCTGATCTCGCGCGTCATGCCCGGCAATACGATCGGCAGTTCGACGAGCAGCCCGGCGCGCAATTCGAGCCTGAACTGGCGGGCCGAGGCCAGGCCGATCATGTCGCTGACGCACAGCAATTGACGCACGATGGCCAGATCCGCCGATTCCACGATAGGCACCGGCGGCCTGAGGCCGGCCTCACGAAAGCAATGATCGAACAGCGCCCGGCTGGGGGACGCCGTCCAGGGCAGGATCCAGGCCGCTCCCAATATATCGGCAAGCGTCAGCGCATCCGCAGCGGCAAGCGGATGGCCGGCCCGGGCGATGACGGCCAGGCGGTCGGTAAACAGGGGCTCGATGGCCAGGTCCTGGTTCTGCTCGCCCTCGCGGGGCACCCCGACAATGGCATCGACATCGCCGGTGCGCAGATCACTCATCAGCCTCTCGAACGGGCTGTCGACGGTGGTGGTGCGGATCTGGGGAAACTGCATGGCCACCGAAGCGACCGCCATGGGAAAAATATAGGTCCGGCCCACCGGCAGGATGCCCACCACCACCGAGCCGGCAAGACTGCCCGATGCCGAGGCCAGCTCGGACCCCATGTGACGAAGCTCGGCAAAGACCCTCTTGGCCCGCACCACGAGCTTGTGGGCGGCATCGGTCGCCATCATGCCCTGGACGCCCCGATGGAACAGGGGTTCGCCCACCACCGATTCGATGCGCGCCAGCGCCATCGAGGCCCCCGACTGGGTTATGCCGAGATGGGCCGCCGCGGTGGAAATCTTGCGGCTGTCGGCCAGATGGATCAGCAGCTTCAGCTTGCGCCCGTTATAGAGCAGATGCATCAGGGCGCCGTTCGAATGCTGGACCGGGCGCCCCCTGGGCCGGGACAGTTCAGCGGCGGCCTGGGCCAGTTCCTCATCGATCCGAAGCGCGCGGACGAGGACGAGCTGCCCATAGGCGTTGAGCAGCACGCCACGCGAATTGCGCTCGAACAGCTTCACGCCCAAAGCCTGCTCAAGCTCGGCGATGGAACGGGTGACCGCCGACGGCGCCTTGAACAGCAGCTTGGCCGCCTGCGCGATGCTGTCATTGGCGGCGACCTGAAGGAACACCTGCAAATTCTTGAGCTGAAAGCTCAAATCCGCCGCGACATGGCCGCCGGCGGCAATAGTCCTGGTCTGCATTGGCCGGCCGCTCCGCACCGCGTTGGAAATTTCCGCACCGGACGGGCAATCGCGCCGCTCTGGCCGAGGCCCGGATGCCTGAAGGGAGAAAGACAAGAAAAATGTCCGAAATCAAGCTCTTCGACCTCTACATCGGCAACCGCCGCAAAGGCCCCTCATCCTGGCAGAAATCCGCCGAGCGCGATTTCGGCATCACCCAGGCGCATTTCCATGGCAAAAGCGGCGAGATCGCCCGCACCGGGATCTTCGCCCCGGACATCAGCGTCGGGGCCCTGATTCATGACGCAAGACGGGACGTCGTCTACGCCCTGGACGAGGCCCTGACCCTGCCCGGACGGCATCTGGGCGGCGGGGGGCAGGTCGTCGCGTTTCGCCGCGATCCGGCCACGGGGCAGCTGGAGGAATTCAGCCGTTCGCCCAGCTTCGGAACCCTGCCCGCCTATGCCGCACTCGACACCAGGGGCGAATTTCTCGTGGTGGTTCACCACACCGGGCACACGCCGATTACGCGGACGCGCCGCCGGGCCGATGGCGAAATCGCCATTGAGGTCGAATTCGACGAAGCCGGCACCGTGCTGTTTCCGCTCGCCCCCGACGGGGCGCTGATGCCACCCTCCGATATCTTCCGCCATCAAGGCTCCGGCGCCCTGCCGGCGCAGAGCCACCCCCAGCTCCACGGCATCGCGCGCGCGCCGGGCAGCGACTTCTTCGTGGTATGCGACAAGGGGGCCGACACAATACATTTTTTCGGGCTCGACCGGCGGGGACGAAAGCTGCTCCATCGGGACGACATGACCATCGCCGCGCCCGCCGGGAGCTCGCCGCGTTATTGCGTCTTCCACCCAAGCCTGCCGATCTTCTATGTCAATTTCGAAACCGCTCCTCTCATCCAGGCTTACCGCTACGACGCGGCTGGGGCGGTCGAACATATCCAGAGCCTGGCGCCCCTGCCCGAGGCGGCGGCCCAGTCATTGAAAATCATGCAGTCCGACCTCTGCATCCACCCAAATGGACAGCGTCTCTACAGCCTCATCCGGGGATCGGAGAGCGTCGCCGTGCTCGAGATCGCGCCGCATGACGGTACGCTCCGGCCTGTCCAGCACATGGCCCTGGGTGTCGAAAATGCGCGCGGCGCGGCCATCTCGCCCGATGGCCGGCATTTTGCCGTGGCCGCCCTGGTCAGCCGGGACGTCTCGGTCTGGGCCATGGACGAGGACGGCAATATCCTTCCCCAGCCGCGCCGCTATCCCCAGCATCACCCCGGCTGCGTGCTGTTCGTGCCCCGCTGAGGGGCAGCCATGCGTTTATGGGCATTGTCAGGGCCGGTGCCAGGGGCGATATCGAAGGCAGATTAAATCAGTTGGACAGGATTGTAGGACATGCGTTTTTCTCCCTTCCGCAAGCGCGACACCCGTCAGAACCGGCCCTTCGACCGCGCTCGCCAGGACAGCCCCCGCGAAAAGAACCTCAACGAAGCCTTCCAGGACATGCTGCTGCAAATCGTCCGCCTCTGAGGCAGGCTCAATTGCTCCCCGGAAACGCGTCGGCGGCGAAGCAGGACCTGCCCGGTAATCGCGTTCTCGTCGCGTAAAGCCGCCTGTTCGGCGGCTTTCACAATTCAGGTTGACCCGCCCAGATATCGGCCTGCTCGCATATGGCGGCCCGTATCAGCGAGACCGCCGGCGATGGCAGCGCTTCGTTCCGTTCCAATAGTGCGGTTTCACGCGCAGTGCCGCCCAAGGGAATGGGAAGCCGCGCAACGCTGCCATTTCGCAGCTCAAATGCGAATTGTTGGGGCGATGCGAAGGCCAGCATGTCCGAGCACAGGACAAGTTGCCGGATGAATTCGGTGTCGGTGGATTCGACCGCCGCTTCGGGCACGGCCATATCCGCCGCCGCAAAACAGCTTTCGATCAGTCTCCTGCTCAGCGCCTCCCGCCGCGGCATGATCCAGTCGGCATGAGACAATTGCCCAAGCGAGGGGCAAGGCCCCGCCAGCAGCGGGTGGCCGGATCGCAGAAATATACCCAACTCGTCCCCACCCAATACCGTGACGCGCAGACCGGATTCCTCGATGGCAGAGCCCGCCACGCCGACAACGAGATCGATCCGCCCATCAGCCAGCGCAGAGAGCATCCGATCGAAAGGCAGGGTCATGGTGCGGATTTTCACCCTTGGATGAGCGCGGCGAACCTGGATGACGGCAGCGGGAACCAGATGCAAGCGCGCCACCGTGAGAAGCCCGAGGACGACCGTTCCCGCGATATCACCGGCAGCGCTATCGAGTTCATCGCAAAGCGCGCGCAGTTCGGCCTCTATTCGATTGATATGCTTGAGGAGGGATACGCATTGATCGCTGGGGCGCAGCCCCCGGCGCGTCCTCTCGAACAAAGGCGCGCCCAGGGTTCGCTCCAGCCGACCCAGCGCCATCGATATTCCCGGCTGGGTCATGCCGAGGCCGTCCGCCGCGGCGCGCGCGCTTCCCTGCCTGACCAGCTCGAGCACCAATCTCTGGCGAGCGCCATTTCCCAATACATGGCGCAGGGTATGAAGCGACGGCGAAACTCGCTCGGCGCTCTGAAAGAGCTCGGCGGCCAGATCTATTTCCGCTTCGATCCGAACGGCCCTGGCCCGCACCAGCTCGCCGGCCGATGACAACCGCACCCCGGCGGCATGGCGCTCGAGCAGGGATTGGCCGATCGCCTGCTCGAGGCTCTCGATCGAACGCATGATCACCGAGGCCGCGCAGTTCAACCGCCGCGCAGCGCCGGCAAAACTCCCCTCCTCCGCAACGACGGGCAGAAGCCTGAGGTTCTGAAGCTCGTCCAGCAATCGTGTTGACGTGAAATCGATCATATTCCGCCGTCTATTCGGACCCGCCGGCCGCAAGATACGGACGGCGAACCCGAAAGTTACCCGCAACCGGGCGGCCCCGGCATTGCTTTTGCGTTATGGGTCGATCAAAAAGCTTTACCCCAGCGCACTTTTCTATGCGGACCTGGCAATCGCGGGGCTCATCAGTTCATGCCAGTTGGCGGGCAATTCGACGCGACGCGCGGTCGGATAGCCATGGCTTTGGTTCTGGATGAAGCCCTTGCTCTGGTTCCGACCCGGATCCCCGCTAAGGACGATGCCGATGGTTTCGGGCCTCACAAACACCGGGACCAGCCGGTCGGGATCGTCCGAGGTCACATACGCGTCCGATACCATGCCCTCGGCATGAAGCTGCTTCAGGTCGTATTCGGTATAACCCAGCTCCCAGGCATGCCGCTTCAAGGTTCGGACGGACATGCTGGTATTCTCAAAAATATATCGCTGCACATCGCTCCGCGACAGGCCCTCGCGGGCGAGAATCCTGGCAACGCCCGGGCTCATCACCAGGATCGGGCAATTCTTGGCCTTCTTGATGCCGGTATGCGCCCAGCCAGCGCAGCTTCCCCCGAAGATTTCGACGAGCGTGTCGAGATGTTCCCTGGCCGTGTCGCCGGCCGTGTAGATCGGAATGGTCGAGGCCAGCGTGCTTTGCACGGTGACGACATTTTCGCCGCGTGAGAACCCCATATGTTCCGCGAAGGAGGTCCAGCCAACCTCGCTCACCGCCTCCTCGTTCTCGGCCAACACCACATTCATCCCCTGCCCGATGGAGGATTTGTCGGTATCGTCCGGCCAGGGGCGGATGCCGACGATATTGCGCAGATACAGCCGGGCAAAGCGCCCGATGGAGGTATTGGCCTGCCGCCCGACGCGCAGCACGCCCGCTCCGCTGTTGAACCCCAGATCCTTCACCATCGGCCCATTGACGATCACCATCGGCTCCAGCCCCGGGGAGGCCCCGAAGTCGCGGGCATAGAACTGTGGATCGGCCATCGCTTCGACGATGGCGATCAGGATCGGCATATATTCGGGCCGACACCCCGCCATGACCCCGTTAACCGCCGCCGTCCAGACGGTGGCCTCGCGGTTTTCGGGCTGGATGACCCCCAGCACCTGGGCCGGATCACGGTCGGTAAAGCGCAGAAAGGACTCGACCCGCTCAACCGTGGGCGGAATGATCGGGAGGCCGTCCGTCCAGCGGCGGGTGAGGAAAAACTCATTGACCTCATCCAGCGTCCCCCGGCACACAATGGCGCGCGGCTCGGGCTCTTTCTCCCTTGCAGCGGCGGGGGCGATCCGGGTCAGCTGGGCGATGATATTGGGAACCAGAACCTGTGCGGTGTTGCGCTCCAGTTCCTCCTTGCTTTGCGTCATGATCACACCGGGAAACTCGGCAATTCCCAGATCGGCAACGCCCTCCCCCCGCGCATTGGCCCTGCCCTGGTTCAGGAAAGCCGTCGCGACAATGGTGGCCGAGGGAAAGCCGGCGCGCTCGGCGACGATGGAGGCCCGCACGACGGCCGGTGTGCAGGTTCCGCAGCTGCCGACACCGGTAATGACCGCATCCACGCCCTGCTCGGCCAGGCGCTGCGCCAGAACGGGCAAGGCCTCCTTGCCATGTCTGGGGCCATGGATATTGCCGAAGATCTCCGGCCCGACAAACCGAATGCCGGGAAAACGCGCCGTCATCTCCCTTTCGATGACGGGCCGCATTTCATCATGGCGAAAACCGTAATGGGACAAGTGCGCGATCGTCGCCCGGGAGAGGTCGGCAATGCGGGGTTGCGCACCGATATCGGTGACCGTGGAGCGACCTAGCGGCCATAGGGCGCTATAGATAGCGTCTGTCATTTCTTGCTACTCACATGAAATTTCACGGATCGCTTGCAGGCCATGAGCCCCGTCCAAGCGCCGCGGGATTTGATGTGCCATCCTAGCCGACCACTGGATTCCTGCCGTCTGCAAAGAGCTGATAGGTCATTGTTCAAACGTTACATTCCGGCGGCCACGCGCGAACGGCCCGCGCGCTGCGCCACTGGGTCCGCTATTGGAACCGATGCGATCAGCTCTTTGGTGTAGCTTTCCTGCGGCGCCCCGAACACGAGCCCCGAAGGCCCCTGTTCAACGATCCGCCCGCGCCGCATGACAATCGCGCGGTCGGCAAAGCTCGACGCAACGGCAAGATCATGGGTGATAAAAAGGCAGGCAAAGCCGAGCTCCCGCTGCAATTCCTTCAGCAGACGCAGCACCTGATCCTGCACCGAGACATCGAGGGCGCTTGTGGGTTCGTCCGCGACCAGCAGCGCCGGCCGGCGGATCAGCGCCCTTGCTATGCTGACGCGCTGGGTCTGCCCGCCTGAAAGCTCGTGGGGATATTTGGCTCGGACGGAGCGCGGCAGCCGCACGGCATCGAGCAGTTCATCGATCCGCGCCGAAACATCCTTGGCCTCATATGTGCCTTCGCGCAGCAGCGGAGCCCCGATTGAATAAGCCACCTGGTGGTGAGGGTTCAACGAGCCATTGGGGTCTTGAAAGATATAGCCCAATCCCCGCCGTACCCGCCGGATATCGCGCCTGCCCGCTGCGTAAAGGTCGATCCCTCGGAGCAGGACCGTCCCCTCGCTCGGCTTTTGCAGGCCCGCGACGGCCCGCGCAAGCGTCGACTTTCCCGAACCCGATTCACCGACAACGGCAAGGGTTTCGCGCTCATTCAGGGTAAGGCCGATCTTGTCCACGGCCAGGAAATGACCACGGCCGAATCCGCGCGCGAACCGCACGCTCACATCCTCCAGTTCGAGGACGGCAGATAAAGAAGGCGGCGCGGTCCCCTCGGACGTGTTCATCTTCGGAACCGCGGCCAGCAGGCGGCGGGTATACTCATCCTTCGGGGCCGCAAACAGCTCAAAGGTATCCGCCGTCTCGACGACATGGCCATCATTCATCACGACGACCCGATCGGCGATATCCGCAACAACGCCCATATTGTGGGTGATGATGATGATCGACGTCCCGAAGCGGTCGCGCAGGTCATGCAGCAGCGACAGGATTTCAGCCTGCACCGTAACATCGAGTGCGGTGGTGGGTTCGTCCGCGATGATGATCTGGGGATCGCAACTGAGCGCCATCGCGATCATCACACGCTGCTTCTGGCCCCCGGAAAGCTGATGCGGATAGAAATTCACCCTCTCCCGCGGCTCGGGAAAATCCACGATCCGCAGCAATTCGATGGCGCGCTCGCGCGCCTCATCGCGAGAGACATGCTTATGCGCACGGATCGCATCGATCATCTGCGATCCTATGGTGAAGACCGGATTCAGGGCTCGTGAGGGCTCCTGAAACACCATCGACGCCTTGGTGCCACGCAGTTTATTGAAGCTTTCCTCATCCAGCCCGACGAGTTCTTCCCCCAGCAGCCTGATGGAGCCACTGATGCGGGCGGTTCGTGGGTGCAGCCCCAGGATCGCGCGCGAGGTGACCGACTTTCCCGAGCCGGATTCGCCGACGATCGCCAGAATCTCGCCGCGCTTCAAGACCAGGCTGACGCCTTTAACGACCTCGAATACGCCGCCCATGGTGCGGAACGAGATATTGAGGTCATCAAGGGCCAGGATGATTTCACCGGCATTGCCTGGTGCAGCGGCCGCATTCGCTTGCCCCGCCGTCATGCCGTCGTCATGGATCGACATAGCTGTTTCCCTCAATTCGCGCTGCGCGGGTCGAGTATGTCGCGCAGACCATCGCCGAGAAGATTGAAGGACAGCACCGCCAGCATCAGTGCCATCCCCGGAGCGATCACGACCCATGGCGCCGTGGCCATATAGGCCTGCCCATCCGCGATCATTCCACCCCAAGACGGCGTCGGAGACGGGATGCCCATGCCCAGGAAGCTCATGCCGGCCTCCGTCAGCAAGATGATCCCGATCTGCTGCGTGGCCATGATCAGGATTGGCGGCACGACATTGGGAAGCACTTCGCGCAGCACGATCTGCCAATCGCTGGCGCCCATGACGCGGGCAGCGCTCACATAGTCGCTGCCACGCATGGCCAGGGTACTGCCACGCACCACGCGGGCGGTCAGCACCCAGGACGTCAGCGACAGCACGATGATCAGGTTCTGAATGCTCGCGCCCAATACGGCGACAAAACTCAGGGCGACGATCAGCGTCGGCAGCGTCATCATGATATCGACGACGCGCATGATGGCCGCGTCCACGACGCCCCCCACATATCCGGCAACCAGCCCCAGCGTCACCCCGATCAGGGTTCCGCACAGAACAACGCTGAGGGCGATAGAGATGGAATATCGGCTCCCGATCAGGACACGCGCCACGACATCGCGACCCAGCTGGTCGGCGCCGAAAATGTAGCCGCCGAGCCCCTCGCTGAACCATTCAGGCGCCTTGAGGCGGGCCGCCAGGTTCATTTGATCAGGGCCCGAATGTGAGCTCCAAAGGCCCAGCAGGCAGGCCAGCACAATGATCGTGACGCCGCAAAGGCCAATGACGAACAATTTGCTGCCAAGCATTTTTTTACGCAGGATGGCGGCTCGGCCGGGCGCCGGATCCGTGGGGTTCCCGAGAGTGTCCCCGATGTTCTTGGTCAGCACCGTCATCTCCCTAGGACGCAACAATTCGCTTGTCGAGCACGGTGTAGAGCGCGTCGACAACAAGGGCGAGCACCGTGTAGATCAGCCCTGAAATCAGCAGGATCGACTGAATGAGCTGGAAGTCGCGCGCTGCGATGGCATTGGCCATAAGCAATCCGATGCCGGGCCAGTTGAAGATTCGCTCCACGATCAGCGAACCCGCCAGAACGCCACCGATCTGACTGCCGACCACGGTCAGCAACGGAAGAGCCGCATTCTTGAACGCATATTGCCAATGGACCCGCCGCTTCGGAATACCGCGCGCGCGGGCAGCCATGATGTAGTCCTGCCCCAGCGCGCCAATCATGCCGGACCGCAGCATGCGCGTCGAAAGCGCGTAGTCCTGGGAGGCAAGGCACAGGGCCGGAAGGATGATATATTCGATGCCGCCCGAACCCGATGTCGGCAGCCAGCCGAGCTTGACCGCAAAGACCAGGACCAGCAGCACGGCCAGCCAAACCGAGGACATCGACTGCCCGATCAGGGCGGCGAACATGGCCATGGAATCCCAGACCGTTCCGCGCCTGATGGCGGCGAGCATGCCCAGCGGGATAGCGATCCCCAGGGAAATGAGCATGGCGGCAAAGCCCAGAAGCGCCGTGTTGGGCAGGGCCCGCCCGATCAGCGTCGCAACATCCTGCTGGTAGAAATAGGAGTAGCCGAAATCGCCGCGCACAAGATTGCCCACATAGCGGAAATACTGGACCACGGGCGGCTGATCCAGACCCATGCGCGCCTCCATGGCGGCAAGCTGTTCGGCGGTGGCATCCACCGGCATCAGCAGCGCCGCCGGGTTGCCGGGCGCCAGGCGGACCAGCGCGAAGGCGATCACCGAAATGCCGAACAGCACGACCCGCGTTTGCAGGACGCGGCGCATGCCCTGGCCGGTCAGCGCCCGGAGGTCGGAGCGGGCCGCGCCCGCCCCCTCCGGTTCCTGGGCAGGGGATCCGGGCCCTGAGGCCCGGCCTACCGCGGCAGGGTTATCACCCACGGCCTCAATCCTTATGCATGAAGCGGAAGTCTGCGACCATATCCGGGAACGACACGAAACCCGAGACCCCCGAAGCGCTGGCGGTCACGCCCGTGGGCTCGTAAAGATAAAGGCCCGGGGCAAAGTCGTTCATGATGTGCCGATAGGCTTCCGCCGTGATCTCGCCGCGCTTTTCCAGATCCACGGCAACGCCAGCCTCGCCCGCAAGCCGGGTGACTTCAGGGTTGGCATAGCCGGTGTTGAAACGGTCGCGCCCGATCAGGCTGGTGATCTGGGTGAAGCTGTCGGCATTCACCATGGTGAACGAGTTCATGTAGAGATCGTAGTTCCCGGCGGAAATATATTCCTGGAAAGTCGCCGTTTCGAGCGTCTGCACCGCCAGGTTGATGCCCGATCCGGCCGCCATCGCCTGGATGGTCTCGCCGATTTCCTTGCCCTGCGCGAAAAGACCGTTGGGCAGGTAGAAATTCAGCGCCCGCCCGTCATAGCCCGATTGCTGGACCAGGGTCGCGGCGCCCTGCGGGTCATAGTCGTATCCGGGGTTTTCGCGATAGCCCACCGAGCCGGGCATGGACGGCCAGGTGGATACGCGGCCGCCGCCCAGCAGGCTGGTGACGATCGCTTGCCGGTCGATGGACTTGGAGAGCGCCTGCCGCAGGAGCGGGTCGGCGAAAGCACTGCCCTCCTTGACGCGCAGGCCGATATAAACCTGGGAATTCTCGATGTAGGACTCGATCGAGAAGCCTTCGTCCTCGAGGCGCTTGGCCTCATTGACCGGGACCTTCTGGATGATGTCGACCTCTCCGGCCAGCAATGCGGAAATGCGGCTTTGTTCGGCAGGAGAGTAGCGATACTGGATGGTCGACACATTGGTCTGGTTGTCGTCGGTCCAGCCCCACCAATCGTCCTTCTTTTCCAGCACGACCGTGCCGGTCGGGCCGTCGAATTCAACAACGGCATAGGGCCCGGTGCCAATGGGAGCGGCAAAATAGCCCGCCGGATTGGCCGCGAAGGCCGAGGCGTCCAGAACCGGCGTCCGGGAGGCAAGATTGAGGAAGATCGGCATTGGAGCCGAGAAGCGCACCACGGCGGTATGCGCGTCAGGCGTTTCGACCGTATCGACCACATCCCAGGCGCGCGCGTTGGGCAGCTCGGGGCTCTTCAGACGCAGAATGGTGAAGGCGATGTCTTCCGAGGTCATGGGCTCGCCATTGTTGAAGACCACGCCGCCACGAACGCTCAAGGTCACGGACAGGCCATCGTCCGCCCACAGCCACTCCGTGATCGCGCCCGGCGTATAATTGCCGTTGTGATCCGAAGAGACGAGCATGTCGCCCCACAGCATCGCAATCGAGTCCTGCCCGACGCCGTTGACGGCGTAGCGGTCCAGCCCCGCCATGTTCTCGATGCCCTGGATCCTGACGGTTTCCTGCGCAAGACCCTGGCTCGTACAAGCCAGAACCGCGGTGAATCCCAGCGCGGCGAAAGTCCCGAATTTCGGCCGAATAAAGCCCATATTCTCCATCCTCCCATTCATGAGCCGCCAGGCTCGGCGAGCCTTTGGCGACGTGGCGATTGCTCTGTCCCGGCGATCCCCAAGACAGGCCCAAGCTGTTTTACCTTGCAGCACTGGGCCCGCAGAAACCTGGTTATGTGAAGTTGGTCTTGTCCCTTGTTATAGGGGCGCCGCCTTAGCCGGCGCGGACCACGACGCAGCCGGGGCGGGTAAACGATGTCCGCCTCCCCGTATCGATCAGCGTCCCATCGGGCTGCACGCCCAGACTGGCGACG
Organism: Devosia sp.; assembly: GCF_034675085.1. Taxonomy (GTDB): domain Bacteria; phylum Pseudomonadota; class Alphaproteobacteria; order Rhizobiales; family Devosiaceae; genus Devosia. The sequence goes on along the minus strand of NZ_JAUCDN010000015.1, from coordinate 8,987 downwards.
GCCGCAGTGCCGACCAGCGCCACCAGCAGGAATTTTCCGTCGGCGGTGAAAGCCGCCCCCCTTGGATTGTCCCCCTCGATGCGCAGGGTCTGCACCCGTCGCAGCCCGCCGGTTCCGACGTCGACTTCAAAGACGGAAATCGCGTTGCAACGCCTGACCAGGCTGTAGAGAAAGCGCCCGGAGGGATCGAAGAGCAGGTCGGACGGCTCGGCCTCGGCCAGCGCGAAGGCACCGTCGGCAGGAAGCACCTCCGCCTCGCCCAGCCTCTCCACCCTGCCCTTCTCATCATAGCGGAAGGTCGTGATGAAGGGGGCCCGTTCGTGGTTGACGTAAAAATGTGGCGCGCTGGGATGGAAAACCGCATAGCGCGGCGCGGTTCCATCCGGCTCCGCAAGGCGGCCGGTCAAGATGAGGCGATGCGTGTCGCAGTCGATCCCGAACAACAGGACCTCATCGGTGCCCTTGTCGCAAACGACAAAGAAGCGCCCATCGGGGGAAGGCACGACACAATGGGCCGCCGCGCTCCGCCAATGCGGGGCCGAGCGCGGCCCATGGTGGTGATGAATATCGCAGATCTCACCTATGCCGCCGTCCGGGTCCAGGCGAAACAGCGCGGTGGTGGCGGGATCGGCAACGGGAATAACCCGGAACATGCCGTTTTCGTCCCGCTCCGCCGTGGTGATCTGGATGGGACGGGCATGGTTGGTGGCAAGCAGATAGTCCCGCGCCACATCCGTCGTGATGTACGAGGTCAGCGAGGCATAGGCAGAGTTGCGGCTCATTTCCACGAGGTCGCCGGTTTCCGGATCGATCCGAAAGGCGAAGACCCGGCCGCCGCTGCCCGGACCAAGATCGGGATTGTTGGACCGCTCATCGGCGCAGTACAGGATATCGCGATCCCGATCGAGATACATGGCACCGACACAGATGCCGGGCATGACGGTCCTCAGGGGCTCAAGCGTCGCGGTAGCGCTGTCCAGCCTGCAAATGGTGATGCCCAGATCGTCGCCATCGATCTTCCAATTGCCGACATAGGCGAAGACAGCATCGTGTGCGTCAGCCATGATCGCCTCCTTCACGACTTGTCCGGAAGGCGGTTCAGCCTGACGCCATGCATGCAGAGCACGCCATCCTTCAGGTGAAAGACGCCGCGATCCGACTCGGCCCGCCGCAGATCGGTGGTGAAACTCAGCGTGTCGGTTCCCCCATATCGGTCATGGAAGTGCAGCGCTCCATCCTTGGATATCTCGAATTGGGTCCAGGCGCTGGCGAAGCCGAGTTCGCAGTTTCCGCCGGGCTCGAAGCGTGCATGAGCCATGGCCCCATCCCCGCGCCAATATCCGAGCAGTGCGGCACGCAGCGCGCCGGCATCGAATGCCTCTTCATCCCGCGAGGCATTTATCGGCGCCGCTTCAGCCGAACCGCCGGCAAAGCGTCCCGCTTCGGTCAGCCATTGCACGACAAAGCGCGCGCTCATCCCCAGCGTATCGCCATAGGCCGGATCGACCGGCATCCAGCCATGCGTCGCGCCCTCCAGGAAGGCGATGCTCTTGTCCTTGCTCGCCGCCCGGCGGTAGGACCATTCCGCAGCTATGAACTCGTAGCCGCCGGTACGCCCCATAAGCAGAAGAGGGCAGGAAATCCTGGCGACATTGCCGCTGGAACACGTAAGGCTGCTCCCGAAATCAATGCCGCTCAGATAGTCCTGACCATAATCATAGCTTTCCTCCACGGTTACCGCGGTCCAGAGATAATCCTTGACCGTGGTTACAAATGCGGAATTCAGATTCCCGGCAAAAGCAGGATTGTTCTGGTCGCGCCGAACGCTGTGAACGAGCTGGTTCGTGATGGTCCCATCGGGATGTATCAACGGCCATGGGGATTCCGTCCGGCTCAGCAGTTTCAAATCCGCCGCAAACAGCTTCGGCGCATTGTTGATGCCGATGGCGCCGGGAACAATGAAGGGTTCGTTATCCCGATAGGCGCTTTCGCCGCGCTGGATCGCCTGCCAACGGGCCTGGGCCTGTTCCAGCAGGGCGTAGTACCGGGCCCGTTGCGCCCTGAGGAACCGCGCCTTGAAATCATCGGAGAACGCACTGTTTCCATCAGTTGCATAGCCGTTTTCGGGCCGCAACGGATCGAGCGCGGGATCGATGCGATAACCGTCGGCCTCGTCACCCCAAGCTGGATTGATCGACATGAGATGCATCACGGTGGTGCCGAAATTCGCGTCGAGCAGCATAAGGCCGTCCGCTGCCCCAACCTGCATGTCGGGGATCGGCAAATGACGCTCCGGTCCTTGAAAAACCTTGGCGCCATTCTCGGCAATCGCCTGATATGCGCTCATCAGCGCCGCGCCTCGGCTTTGCCCCATCAGCACGACGGTTCCGGCCATCTGCCGGAACAGGGCCATGCAGGCGTTCATCGACTGGAACTGATCGATGAACGAGCTTTTGTCCGGCACGCAGAATGCCGTCTGCACCCCGTACTCCGCCAACGCCTTCAAAAATGGCGATTCCAGCGAAGGGTTCAAGCCGCCATGCATGGAGACAACCATGAGCCCCTCGGCCCCGGGCGCACGGCGCTCTGGCGTGTATACCAGAATATTTGCCCCGGCGACGCGGCTATAGCTACGGCTGATCTCGACCTTGCCGGCCGGCGGCACCCGAGACATGGCCAGCGCGGTCATGGCTTTTCCGCTCCGGGAGCGGAACCGGATTCAGATTGCCCCGATAGCCCGTATTCTCGTCGAACGAACAGACGGGTCAACCGATCAAGCTCCGAGATACATCCACTCTTCGGCTCCACTTCGCTCCCGACATCGATATAGCCCAAATCATCATTGGCACTGGGCCAGCTGGGAAGACCGGGGCCGTTCGGATTGCCCGTCGCGACAAAATTGGCCACATACGACGTCATGATCTCCGCAAGGGCACGATCGGCCTCGCCCCAGGGCCTGCCCCGCGAAACGTCCGGCTGAAGCGTACCGAACAGGTACCATGTGTCGGAGCCATGCCAGCCAAGACCGTGAGCCGGAACGCGGGATGTTCCGCGATCGGTCGGCGAGGCGGGAACCTGATGGCTCCACAAATAATTATAGGCGCGGCCGCTCCCTCCTTCCGCCTTCAGATACTGGCCGAACAGGCGATTCAGCATCAGGTTGCGGCTGATATTCGTGCGCTCGCTGCCGACAAGGCCATGGCATGAAATGGACCGAGCCACATCCCACGCGGTATCGTCTTCGACCGTGACCAGGGACGACACGCCGCCCGAAGGCGCCAAATCCCCCAGCAGCGCCGCAAAATGGCGGTCGAACGCATCGACGCTCTCGAACGGCGCCGGCTGGGCAGGAGGAGTGAAGTCGGGGTTTCCGGAAGATCGGGCGAACGGGTCCGCCTCGCCCAGAACGAGGCCGCTCATCCAATCCATATCCAGACCATGAAGCTGGATGCCTTCCCGCAAATTTTTGTAAGGAAGAACGTCGTCGCTCACCATGTCGTCAGGCAGGAGCGCCCTGTCCACCGGCTGCATGAACACGGACGCATCCAATTTGCGCAGATCCGCCAGCGATGTATCGGGGTCGATGCCAAGCCTTCGCAAAAGGGCCAGTCCCCGTTCTTCCTGAACCGATTGCGGCACAAGCGGCTGCATCCATTTGAGCCCGCTGACGCTCACCACCCGCCTGACATGGTTTCGGCTTTGGGGAACCGCCGCGATTGCGGCAGCCTTCTGGGCGCCGCCCGACTGTCCGCCGACCGTTACATTCGCAGGATCACCGCCAAACCCGGCGATATTGGCATAGATCCATTCCATGGCCTTGAGCTGGTCCAAAAAGCCGTAATTGCCGCTTTTACCCTGCTCCTGGCGCAACTGGGGCAGCGCGAGATAGCCGAAAACATTCAGCCGCTGCGCGACGCTGACAACGACGATCCCTTTGGAGGCCAGTATGCTGGGATCCGTCGAGGCTTCCGCCGCAAATCCGCTGGTCAGGCCACCCCCGTGAAACCAGACATAGACCGGAAGCTTGTCATTGGCCGATCGGGCGGGCGTTGCAATATTGAGATAGAGGCAATCCTCGCTCATGGGAGGAACCTGGCCATAATGCCCCGGAACGTAACCCTCCCGCAGGAACCAGTCGCTGTAGATATGCTGGAGGGCGCCAGGCGCAATCCTGTTGCACTTGCGCACACCCGTCCAGCTCACCGCCTCTGCCGGTGGCGCCCAACGCCTGTCGCCAACTGGCGCCGCCGCATAGGGAATACCGCGAAACACGCTCAGGCCGACTGACCTTTCCTCGAAGCGCTCGCCCGACACCTGGCCCAAACTGGTCTGTACAATATCGATCATGGCGATCCTCCTGCCCAGGCTCGTATGGCCGGCGCCTCTGGCGATCAAGGGCCGTACCGGCTGCTATAACGATTCAGAAGGTCAGTATAAGAAGGCGGGACAACCCGGGATTGGCCAAGGCCGCAGAATGGCTCCAGCGCCACGCCCCGGCCCACCGGGCCAAATGGCTCGCACCCGTTTTAACGATTGGGCCGGATGACCTGAAGGACCGCCGGCGCGCCCGATTCCGGCTCGTTTCGCGCTTTCCCGTCGACGCCCCTAGCGGAAGCGCGCGGCGGCCTCGGCAATGACGGCGAGCTTGCCCTCCGCCGTATCCGAGCAGCAGATCGGGTTGTCGGCGAAGGTGGCGAAGCCGCAATCGGGATGGAGCAGCAGACGCTCGCGGCCGAAAAGGTCGATCCCCGCCCCGATGCGGGCGGCGACTTCATCGACCGTCTCGACACTGCCGTGCTTCTGGTTCACGACCCCCACCCCGATACGCGCATCCTGCGGCAGCGTGCGCAGGATTTCCATTTCGCCGGCGCGCGGCGTGCACATTTCAAGCAGATAGGCCCCCACCCGAATCTGGGACAGGGTATCGACCAGCGGCGCATAGTCGCCGGCGAGCGCGACGCTCTCATCGGGAGTCCAGTTGCCCCGGCAGACGTGCAGCCCGATACGCTCCCGAGGCAGGCCGTCGATCACGGCGTTGAGCAGATCGCGGGCAAAAGCCAGCTCATGCGCCGCACCCCGGGATTCCGAGAGCGCTCCGCACATGAAGGAGCGCTTGTTCTTGGCGCCGCTGAACACCACCTCCGAAAGCACCGGCTCGTCGAACTGCACCAGCGCGGCGCCGGCATCCATCAGATCGGCCAGCTCCTCGCGCAGCACCGCGACGATATCCTCAGCCAATTCCTCCCGATGCGCATAGGCGCGATCCGAGATGCATTCCATCCACATGGTTCGCGTGAGCAGATAGGGCCCGGGAAGGGAGACCTTGACCGGCCGGTCGGTAACCGTACGCAGGAAATCAACCTCGTGGCCGACCAGCGGCCGGTCCCGTTCCAGCCGGCCGAAGACCGCGGGATGGCGAATTTCGCCGGCCGGAATATCGAGCGCCCTCAACTCGGCGGCGAATTCCTCGGGATCGTCGACCAGCGCAAGCAGGTCGGTGAGCGGAATGAGCTGGCAATTCTTCAGACGGCCGGCGACGAAGCTGGCATAATTGTCGCGACGCTGCTCGCCATCGGTGAGAAGATCGACGCCCGCCTTTTCCTGCGCCGCCACGCAGAGGCGGACAGCATCGTCGGCCGTTTCCTGAAATTCCGCCTCCGACAGACGCCCTTCCATATGGGCGTGCATCGCGGAGACCATCCAGCGCGGACGCGGCCAGGAGCCGATTCCAGTGACGGCAAGCGGCGGAATGGCGGGCGCGGCAACCGGCGCGCGCCTTTGCGGCGCCAGCGGCGGGGGCACTGTCTGAAGGGCCTCCGCCGGAAGCCCCTGCCCGTTGCGCTCGGCATAGCTGCCCTTGCTGACCAGAAAGGACATGCGCCGCCCGTTTTTCGTCCATGACACAAGCTCGTTGCCGGTCAGCCGACACCAGGAGGGGAGATCCAGTTCAACCGATATCTCGGTCGATACGATTTCGAGCAGCCCCCCTCTGGGCAGCGGGTCGATATGCTTGCGGATAAGCAGCAGCAGCCCATTGCCGCAATCGAGATCGCCGCCATCGAAGGAAGTATCGGGATTGTGCCGGTGCGCGGCGATGGGCAGCATGATGCGTCTCCTGCATTGTTTTCGGGGCGGACGCCGCGGCGCCCGCCCTTTTATCGTCCAGCTAGACCGCCAGGGGCCGACGGCGGGCCAATTCGTAGCCGAGGGCTCCGGCGGCCAGCACCAGTACGGCGATGACGATGGCCATGGCGGGCGAGAAACCGGGCTCGGGCGCGGCGACAACGGCCACGGGGGCCGGGGCGATGGCCGGCGCGAAGGAGGCCGGATGAACGCCCGCCGCCAGGACCGCGTTTTCCAGCGTGGCGGTGGTGTCATAGGTCCGCGCCAGCATGGCCCGGCCGGTATCCTTCAGGATCGCCTGGCCGGCGACGCGCCCCTGACCGAGCACGAGGTCGATATTGGCCTGGTTCGGGCTGCCCAGATTGACCGAGCGGTTGCCCTGCGCGTCCTCGATATGCCAGTCGGTCACGTGACCGCCCTCAATGGCGCCGACCGCGATCTTGAAATAGCTCTCGGGACCATTGGCGACGCCACCGGGAGCGATGCGGATTTCCTGCTTGTTGACGAGCATGAAGCCGAAGCCATGCCCGGTGGGACATCCCACCGGATAGACGGAAAAGCGGGGATCGCCGGCATAGTCGTCGCCGAAATTGAGACTGAAGGCCTTGCCATAGACCTTGAGGCTGGCCTTTCCCTCCTCGAAGGCAGTGGGCCAGGGCGAGAGGAAGGCGACCACGTCGCCATCTTCGAGCACCAGCGCCTTGCGCGCGGCAGTGTCCTCAATCATCAGATCCGGTTGCACCGGGCCCAACGTCCTGCTGCCGGTGACGGCGCCGCCCTCGACGATATCCAGCGTCACCGTTCCGGCGGCCGGATCGAGCGCGGCGACCCGCAGGGTGCGCTCCCCGACAGTCCAGGACTGGCCGACCCCGGCAAAGCCGGAGAATACCTGTTCCTCCGCCAGCAATAACCGGTCCATGCGCACGCCGGAGAGCCAGTCGAAGGTCAATTGTTCGCGCGAAATCTCACGGGCCTGCCCCTGATTGTCGAGCTGCGTGAAACCGGTTCCCCACCAGCCCGGCTCGCTGGTGGACAGCACCGGCGAGCCGAAGGCCCATTCCCAATCGGTGCCGGCTATGGTGCGCACATGGAGAGTGTGATTGGTCAGCGTCTCGTGACCGACCGTGGCGTAGTAATTGTAGACCGTACCGCCGACGACAGCGCTTCCCCCGGCAGGAATGGTCACGTCTTCCGCCACCGCGATGGACATGTCGAAGTCGACATAGATCGGCAGGCGCGAAAGCACCGGCAATTGTTCGCCGCGCAGCGCCACTTCACCGCCCCAGCTATCCTCCAGATAGACGAGGCCGCCGGCAGGAATGACCACCTCTCCATTCTCCACCCGGCTCTGGCGGATGAAGACGCCGTCATATTTCAGCGGCTTGCGGCCGAAATCGTCGCTGACGGAACGGCCCTGCGGCAGACCGGGCAAGCCAGGCACATAAGCCGGCGTTACCCGCCAGTCGTTCGGGGTGACGAAGGGCGGCGGAGCGATGTCCGCTTCCGCGATCGGGAAGGCCAGGGGACGGCCCGGCTGGGCCGGCGTCAGGATGTCAGCATAATTGCCGGCCAGGGCGGGAGTGGCGAGCGCGAGCAGGCTCGTCGCGCAAAGAAATGCACGCCTCATGATAATCTCCGGTTTGGAAAAGGTTCAGGCTGCGGCCGGACGCGGGCAGCTCGTCGAACGGCGTGTGAGGAAAAGCGTGCCCCAGCCCACAAGCAGCAGCATGTTAAGAAACAGCATCCATTTGGGAACGCCGGCCAGGACCGTGCCCACCACGCCGAGGCCGATGACGGACAGCACCGGCATGAGGCAGCTCACGCACAGGGCCGAGACGGCGACCAGGCCGCCGCCCGCTGCGAGCCCGGCCGAGGCCGCCCCCTGCCCGCGCCGACCGATCTGCAAGGCGAAGACGGCAAAGGCGACGCCGAGCCCCACCGTAGCGGCGGTGAAATATTCCTGCATGCGCCAGAAGCTGATAGCGAAGGCCTCGGGGCGGGAATAGCTGAGGCTGCCACTGCTGAATTCATCGAGTAAAAACCCGCATTCTTCGGCGGCCTGCGCACTGGTCGGCATCTGGAAAGCCAGATAGCTGACCCCGACATAGCCCAGGACCGCCAGCAAGAACGCGATCAGCATCCTGCGATAAGGGATCATTGCCGGTCCCTCCGCGCTTAGTAGGAGATCGAGGGCGCGCCCTCGCTCATGAACTCGACCAGCTTGGCGCCGCCGACGATGACAGCACCGTCGACGAGGCTGGCTTTATCCAGGGCACGCTTCTTGAAACAGGGAGAGCAGACATAAATTCGACCGCCGGCAGCGGCGAAATTGGCCATCAGCTCCTTGAGGGGCGCGAAGCCCTCCTCGTGAATATCGTCGGCATAGCCCCGCTGGGAGAGCCGGGTGCCCTCGATGGAGAGAAACACCACGGTTTCCTTGTCCGAGGCCACGGCCGCATTGGCGATAACAAAGCCGACGGTCGCCTTGTCGGTGTCGTTCCCGGCGCAGCTGATGGATATGACGAATTTTCCCGGCATTTATGCGTTCTCCCGAAAATCTGGCGGTTAGCGCCAGTCGTTGCGTGATCGAATCCAGAAGGCGTGCGTCTGCGGATCGCGATGCAGCAGGGTGTTTCGCGTCATCCGGCACCAGGCCGGAAGGTCTTCGCTGGCGCCGGCATCGCCCGCAACCAGCTTCAGGACCTTGCCCGGCATGCGCTTGAGACGGAGCCGAAGCAGCAGGACGAGCTCGCCGCAGCCGAGCGAGCCGGCATCCCAAAGCTCATCCTCCTGCGGCAGGTCACCCATCCTCATCGCCTCCCTGGCATCCGAAGCTCGCACTCTTCGTGATGGCGTCACCTTAT
>NZ_JAUCDN010000014.1:0-24389 GCF_034675085.1 Devosia sp. | reverse complement strand
ACTGGCACAACGCCTTTTCCGATTTCACCATCCGCCTCAGCCAGCGCCTGCAGGAGAGCCCGCCCGAAGCAAAGCTCGCCATCATGCAGGCGCTGCAAAAGGAACTCGACGCGCTGGGCGCACCGCCCACTCCGCCACACCTGCCCACCCCCATCACCCCGGTGGAAAGCCCGGCTTTCGACGAATAGGAAGATCAGCGCGGGCCGGGGTCCATCAGCGCGTGGATACGGTCCGCGCCCAGCCGGGCGAGCTTGAGCAGCAGCGTCTTGCGCCGCGCCGGGGCCAGGGGCGTATCGGGGCTGTCGCGCAGAATGGCCCCGTCATGGCCGTCGGCCACGATCAGCCCCTCGCTTTCGGGGAAAATGCCGGCATCGAGCTCGGGCGGCTTGGCGAAAAAGAAGCGGTCGGAAAATTCCCGATATTCGGGCCATTTGCGATCGACCTGGAAATCGATGAGGCTCGACTTGATCTCGATGATCCAGATCTCGCCCCTGGGCCCCACCGCCAAAACGTCGGCCCGCCTTCCATTGGCCAGCGGCACCTCGGCATAGCAGGCCATGTCGTGCCGTTCGCGCAACATGCGCATCACCCCGCGCTGCACCCGCAGCGCCGTGGCCGACTGGCGCAGATCGACGATGGGCGGCAGCTCGGCCATGCTCAGGCCCCCGCCTCCGCCGTGCTTTCCGCGCGGGAACGCGGGCCCAGCGCGAAGCTGGAGGCCCAGAGCCCGGCCAGCAGCAGCGGCAGGCAGACCAGATAGGAATTGCGGATGCCCAGATGCTCGGCAACGAAGCCGAGCAGAGGCGGGGCGAGGAAGAAGACCACGAAGCTCACCTGCCCCAGCGCCGCGACATTGACCGCCGCCGGGCGGTCGGTGCGCTGGGCGGCGGCCGAGACGGCCAGCGGATAGACCGCCGAACAGCCCGCCCCCATCAGCGCGAAGCCCGCCAGCGCCACCTCGGGCAGCGGGGCCAGCCCCACCATCAGCGCCCCCAGGCTGGCCAGGGTGAGCAGAACCATGGCCACGTTGCGCGGCCCGAAACGCGCCACCACCGGATCGGCGGTGAGGCGCATCGCCGCCATGAAGAAGGCGAAGAGCGTCAGCCCCATGCCACCCACGAAAGGCTCGCTGGCAAAGACGTTGCGCATATAGATGGCCGACCAGTCGATCCCCGCACCCTCGACCAGGAAGGCGGCAAAGCCGATGAGGCAGAGCGGCAGCAGGCCCCAATGGGGAAAGGCGATGGAATGGCCCGCCTTGGCCTCCCCGCCGGCCTTGAGCGGCGCCGGCACCATATGGGCCAGCATGATCCAGGCCACGGCCACGACCAATACCGCGAGCAGCCCCAGATGCCAGCCGGCACTGAGCCCGGACTGGCGGATCATGGCGCCGAACAGGGCGGTGATGAAGAACCCCAGGCTCCAGAAGCCATGGGCGCGGTTCATGTAGCGCTTGCCCGAGGCGGCCTCCAGCCGGTCGATCTGGACGTTGAGATTGATCTCCAGCGCCCCCGAGAGCAGACCGACGACGAACAGCAGGCCGAACATCGCCGGCGCCGTGGGCAGCCAGGGAATAAGGGCGAAAAGGATGGCCGGCCCCATGACGGTGAAAAAGGCGGTGGGACGCGGCCCCAGCTTCTCGATGACGCCGGCCCCGAAGGTGAGCGAAATCAGCGAGCCGATGGACATGCCGATCATGGTGAGGCCCAATTGCCCCTCGGTGACGCCCAGATGGGTCTGGATGTCGGGCAGGCGCGCCATCAGCGCGCCGGTGGTGAGGGCGAAAAGGAAAAAGCAGGCATAGATGCGGTGCTGGGGCGCGATCACGGCGTCACCGCCCGGGTACGCGGACGCGGCGAGAGCGCATTGACGGTAGCAAAGCCCAGCGCCACCAGCGGCAGGCCGACCCCGAAGGTCCACTGGATGCCGTAATGCTCGGCCACATAGCCCAGAAGCGGCGGGCCGAGGAGGAAGGCGGTGAAGGAGAACTGCGCCAGCGCCGCCACATTGATGGCGGCGGGCCGGTCGGTCTGCTGGGCGGCGGCGGACATGGCCAGCGGGAAGAGCGCGCTGGAGCCGACCCCGATCATGGCGAAGCCCAGATAGGCCGCCCAGGCCGAGGGCGCGGCAAAGACGATGACGACGCCCACGCCCAGAATGGCGAGCAGGGCGCGCGCCACCGCGACGGGGCTGAAGCGGTCGACAAAGCCGTCGGCGAAAAAGCGCGCCACGGCCTGCGAGCCGGCCACCACCGCCACCGCGAACCCGGCCCAGAAGGGCTCGGCGTCGAAGATGTTGCGCATATAGATGGCCGACCAGTCGATGCCCGCCCCTTCCATCAGCATGGCCGAAAGACACACGCCCACCAGCATCATGATGGTGAGGGTGGGCCGGGCCAGGCGCGGGGTTTCCTCGGTGCTGGAGCCGGCCCGGTGCGGCGCCGGCTCGAAGCGCCCCAGGACCAGCAGCGTGGCGGCGAGGACGAGCGGAATCATCATCATCAGGTGCCAATGCACTGGCATGCCGGCCTGGGCGATGAAGGCCCCGACCATGCCGGCGCAGAAAAAGCCCAGGCTCCAAAAGGCATGGGCCCGGCTCATGATGCGCCTTCCAATGGCGTGCTCGACCCGGTCGGCCTCGATATTGATGATGATTTCGATGGCCCCGATGGTCAGGCCCACCGGCACCAGCAGCAGGAAGAAATAGAGCGGCCCGCTGGCCCAGCTGGCCAGCGCGTAAAGCGCCGAAAGCAGTGGAATGGCCACCAGCAGCACGCGGCGATAACCCACTTTTTCCACCAGCCGCCCCGCAAAGGTCAGCGAGATCAGCGTGCCCAGGGCCGAGCCGATCAGCGACAGGCCCAGCGCCCCCTCGCCCACATCCATGGCGCGCTGGATATCGGGCAGGCGGGGGAACAGGCTCCCCATGCAGAACGAATAAATGAAAAACGCCCCGAAGACCTTGATCTGGGGCGGCAGGTCGATTCCGAACTTCATTTCAGGCTGACTCAAGCAAGGTTCGGCCGAGGCTATTCTAAAAGCGCGCCGGGGGAAATAGGGGGATGAAAACGATTTAGGCGGAAGGATAAATCAAGGGCCGCTTTCCGCCAAAGGGAAAAGCGGCCCTGCCGATAGAGAGGAAAAAACCGGGCTCAGCCCTGAGCCAGACACACCGAGGTGGTGCCGCGATTGCGGAAGCCCAGCGCGGTGGCGGCCGCCTTGCTCAGATCGATGATGCGCCCCTTGTGGAAGGGCCCACGATCATTGATCGTCACCTGCACCTGCTGGCCCGTGCGCTGGTCGGTCACGGTGACCTTGGTGCCGAAAGGCAGGGAACGGTGCGCCGCCGTCATGGCGTTTTCATTGAAGACCTCGCCCGAGGCGGCCCGCTTCCCATTGAAGCCCGGACCATACCAGGAGGCGCCGCCGCATTGGGCGAAGGCCGCGCTGGACAGGGAGAGGAATGCGACGGCAATCGCGGCGGCTTTTACGGCTTTATGCGTCAAACTTGGAACTCACATCAATTTTTGATGGAGCGCTGACTAAAAGCGGCACGCGGCCGGAATATGCCCGATTTAGCGTTAACGGCCCCCGGCGGGCGGGGTGTTGCGCATTTGCCGCAGGAAGTTTGCGCCGGTTTCCGCCCCTTGGCCGGCGAAGCGCGCCGATATGGAGGAAATGAATCCGTGATTCGGCCCTCTGGCGGATTCGAAGCGGCGCTGAGGCAGAAATTATGGATTCAGCTTGCGCAGTGTGGCCCATCGGCCACGGTTCCGCCGAAAGGGCCGCAAAAGCGAGGTTTTTGGCGGTTCCTAGGGAAAATCGCCGGGCCGGAACGGGCGAAAAGACGAAATTGTGACGCGATTGTGGCGCTTCACCGCCGTGCGGCAATCAGATAGCAAGGAGCCGCAAGGGGGAGCGCGATGGAACTCGATTTCGCACTGGCGGCCGCGGGCCGCATTATCTTCGGCCTTTTCTTTCTCATCGCCGCCGGGCGCAATTTCGCCGGGCTGAAAAAGCGCACCCCCGCCAAGACCAATTACGGGTTCGACCTGCCCACCCCGCTCGTGCTGGCCGGCTTCGCCCTGCAATTAGTGGGCGGGGCGCTGCTGGTTGCCGATATCGCCACCGTCTGGGGGGCGCTGGCGCTTATCGCCTTTCTGGTCCTGGCCACGGCGCTGTTCCACAATCCGCTGATGTTTCCCCGCGCCGAGCGCGGGCTGCATCTCTATCTCTTTCTCGTCAACTGCACGCTGACGGGCGGATTGCTGATGGTGATCGGCGCGGCGGGATAGCTCAGCCCGCCGCCCTGGCGCCGCGCGGCGCCAGGCCGTGCATGAACAGATGTTCGAGATAGCGGGCGGCGTCCTCGAAGCGCCCCTCGCCATTGCGGTCCGGCCCCAGCACGGCGCGCACCTGCACGTCGAAATCGGCATAATGCTGCGTGGTCGCCCAGATCGAGAAGATCAGGTGATAGGGATCGGCATGGGCCAGCTTGCCCTCCTCCATCCAGGCCAGCAGCACCTGGGCCTTTTCATCGACCAGATTGCGCAGATCGACCTCGATCATCTCGATGATGCGCGGCGCGCCCTGCAGCATCTCATTGGCAAACAGCCGGCTTTCGCGCGGATAGTCGCGCGCCATCTCCAGCTTGCGCCGGATATAGGAGCGGATTTCGGGGATGGGATCGCCCCGCTCGTCCATTTCCTTGAGCGGCGCCAGCCAGGTGTGCAGAAGCGCCGAGATCAGCCGCCTATGGATCTCCTCCTTGCGGGGGAAATAATAGAGCAGGTTCGGCTTGCTCATGCCGGCCACCTCGGCGATCTGATCGATGGTGGCGCCGCGAAAGCCATGCATGGAGAAAACTTCCAGCGCCGCCTCCAGGATCATGTCCTGCTTCTCGCGCTGGATGCGCGTCAGCGGCCGGGATTTTCCCGCTCCGGCCGCGGCCAGACGCCCGCCCGAACGACGCGGGCGAACGGGCAAAACGGCAGGCTCGGCACTTTTCACTTTGTTGGGCGGCATTTTCGCCTTGCGAGAAAGTTTGGGAGTGCTAACATTTTTCCAACTGGTCAAAATTTCTTGGGTTCGGCTTTCCACGTCAAGACCCAAAAACAAAACCAGCATGCACTTATTCGGGGAGCGAGGGTAAAGTGTCCAATTCCAGTAGCGTGGTGCCGAACGATCTCAGTGCGTTCTGGATGCCGTTCACGGCAAACCGCCAGTTCAAGAAAAGCCCGCGCATGTTCGTGGCGGCCAAGGACATGCATTACACCACTTCCGAGGGCCGCCAGGTAATGGACGGCACGGCGGGACTGTGGTGCGTCAATGCCGGCCATGCCCGCCCCCGGATCGTCGAGGCCATCGCCCGCCAGGCCGCCGAGCTCGACTACGCCCCCGCCTTCCAGATGGGCCACCCCAAGGCATTCGAGCTGGCCAACCGCATCGCCGACATCGCCCCCGAGGGGCTCAACCATGTGATGTTCACCAATTCCGGCTCGGAATCGGTTGAAACCGCGCTCAAGACCGCCATCGCCTACCACCGCGCCAAAGGCGAGGGGAGCCGCTTCCGCCTGATCGGGCGCGAGCGCGGCTATCACGGCGTCAATTTCGGCGGCATCTCGGTGGGCGGCATCGTCTCCAACCGCAAGATGTTCGGCACGCTGCTGACCGGCGTCGACCATCTGCCCCATACCCATAACCTCTCCAAGAACGCCTATTCGCGCGGCCTGCCCGCGCATGGCGTGGAATTGGCCGACGAGCTGGAGCGCATCGTCACCCTGCATGACGCCTCCACTATCGCCGCGGTGATCGTCGAGCCGGTGGCCGGCTCCACCGGCGTGCTCATTCCCCCGCCCGATTATCTCAAGCGCCTGCGCGAAATCACCAGGAAGCACGGCATCCTGTTGATCTTCGACGAGGTCATCACCGGCTATGGACGGCTGGGCACCCCCTTCGGGGCCGATTATTTCGGCGTCGTGCCCGACATCATGGTCACGGCCAAGGGCCTCACCAATGGCGTCATCCCCATGGGCGCGGTGCTGGTGTCCTCCGAAATCCACGATGCCTTCATGACCGGGCCGGAGCATTTGATCGAATTTTTCCACGGCTACACCTATTCGGGCAATCCGATCGCCGCCGCCGCCGGGCTGGCGACGCTGGAAACCTATCGGGAAGAAGGCCTGCTGACGCGCGGCGCCGAGCTGGCCAAAACCTGGGAAGACGCCCTGCATTCGCTCAAGGGCGAGCCCCATGTCATCGATATCCGCAATATCGGACTGGTGGGCGCCATCGAGCTCGAACCCATCGCCGGAGCCCCGACCAAACGCGCCTTCTCGGCCTTCCTCAAGGCCTACGAGGCCGGCTATCTCATCCGCACCACCGGCGACATCATCGCGCTTTCCCCGCCCCTGATCATCTCGGAAAGCCAGATCGCCGAACTGATCGACGCGGTGCGCACCGCCCTGAGGAGCATCGAATAATGACGATCATCGAAAACGCCGTTGCCGGCAAGCGCTACGTCTCCTCGGGCCGCCGGGTGCCGGTGTTCAACCCGGCGACGGGGGAAGTCTCGGCCGAATTGCCGCTCTCGACCATGGACGAGCTCAACGCCGCCGTCGCCTCGGCCAAGAAGGCGCAGGTGGCCTGGGGCCATACCCCGCCGATGAAGCGGGCACGCGTGCTGTTCAAGTTCAAGGCGCTGCTCGATCAATATGCCGACGACCTCGCCCGCGAAATCTCGCGCGAGCACGGCAAGGTGCATGACGATGCGCTGGGGGAAGTGGCGCGCGGCATCGACTGCGTCGATTTCGCCTGCGGCATTCCCCATCTGCTCAAGGGCGAATTCTCCCGCAATGCCGGGCCGGGAATCGACACCTATTCGGACCGCCAGCCGCTGGGCGTGGTGGCCGGCATCACCCCGTTCAACTTCCCGGCCATGGTGCCGATGTGGATGTACCCGGCGGCCATCGCCTGCGGCAATGCCTTCATCCTCAAGCCCTCCGAGCGCGACCCCTCCGCCCCCATGCTGGCCTGGAACCTCATCATGGAGGCCGGGCTTCCCGAGGGCATTCTCAATATCGTGCATGGCGACAAGGAGATGGTGGACGGCATTCTCGACCATCCCGACATCAAGGCGGTGAGCTTCGTGGGCTCCACCCCCATCGCCGAATATGTCTATCAGCGCGGCACCAAGGCCGGTAAGCGCGTGCAGGCCCTGGGCGGGGCCAAGAACCACATGATCATCATGCCCGACGCCGATCTCGACCAGGCCGCCGACGCGCTGATGGGCGCCGGCTATGGCTCGGCCGGCGAGCGCTGCATGGCCGTTTCCGTCGCCGTGCCGGTGGGCAAGCAGACCGCCGACGCGCTGATCGAAAAGCTCAAGCCGCGCGTCGAGGCGCTCAAGATCGGCCCCTCCACCGACCGCGACGCCGAAATGGGCCCGGTGGTGACCAAGATGCACCGCGACAAGATCGTGGGCTATATCGACAAGGGCGTCGAGGAAGGCGCCAGGCTGGTGGTGGACGGCCGCGGCTTCAAATTGCAGGGCTATGAGAACGGCTATTATGTCGGGGGCACGCTGTTCGACGACGTCACTCCCGACATGACCATCTACAAGGAAGAGATCTTCGGCCCCGTGCTCTCGGTGGTGCGCAAGGACAGCTTCCAGGACGCGGTGGACCTCATCCATGGGCATGAATATGCCAATGGCACCGCCATCTTCACCCGCGACGGCGATGCGGCGCGCGAATTCGCCGACAGGATCGAGGTGGGCATGGTGGGTATCAACGTGCCGATCCCGGTGCCGGTGGCCTATCACTCCTTCGGCGGCTGGAAGCGGAGCCTGTTCGGCAGCCACGGCATTTACGGCACCGAAGGCATCCACTTCTATACGCGGCTCAAGACCGTCACCACCCGCTGGCCCGCCGGCATCAAGGGCGGCGCCGAATTCAGCTTTCCCAGCGTGAAGTAGAGCCCATGGTCAGCGCCCTTCTCCTCCCGCTGACCTTCTCTGCTCCCCTCCGGGGGAAGCGGGGCATTCCCGCTTCCATCCCATCCTCCCTGCCCTGCCCTTCGCCTCACGGCGAGGGCGGGGTTTTTTCTTGCCACCTGAACGAGAAGTGCATCCCATGACCCTTTCCGGCGAAAACATGCGCATCAATGGCGACCGGCTCTGGGAGAGCCTGATGGACATGGCCCGGATCGGCCCGGGCATTGCCGGCGGCAATAATCGCCAGACCCTGACCGATGCCGACAAGCAAGGGCGCGAGCTGTTCCAGCGCTGGTGCGAAGAGGCCGGGCTCTCCATGGGCGTCGACAAGATGGGCACCATGTTCATGACCCGCCCCGGCACCGATCCCGGGGCGCTGCCGGTCTATGTCGGCTCCCATCTGGACACCCAACCCACCGGCGGCAAATATGACGGCGTGCTCGGGGTGCTCTCCGGCCTCGAAGTGGTGCGCACGCTCAACGATCTCAACATCAGGACCCGCCACCCCATCGTCGTCACCAACTGGACCAATGAGGAAGGGGCCCGCTTCGCCCCGGCCATGATGGCCTCGGGCGTCTTTGCCGGCGCGCACAGCCTCGATTATGCCTATGGCCGCACCGACATGGAGGGCAAAAGCTTCGGGGACGAACTCAAGCGCATCGGCTGGGTGGGCGGCGAAGAGGTGGGCGCGCGCAAGATGCACGCCTATTTCGAATATCACATCGAGCAGGGGCCGATCCTGGAGGCCGAGGACAAGCAGATCGGCGTCGTCACCCATTGCCAGGGCCTGTGGTGGCTCGAATTCACCCTCACCGGCAAGGAGGCCCATACCGGCTCGACGCCGATGGCCATGCGCGTCAATGCGGGCCTGGCCATGGCACGGATCCTGGAAATGGTGCAGGAGGTGGCCATGGCCAACCAGCCCGGCGCCGTGGGCGGGGTGGGGCAGGTCAAATTCTCCCCCAATTCGCGCAATGTGCTGCCCGGCACGGTGGTGTTCACCGTCGATATCCGCACCCCGGACCAGCACAAGCTCGACACCATGCGCGCAACCATCGAGGCGCGCGCCGCAGAAATCGCCGCCGGGCTGGGCGTGGGCTGCGCGGTGGAGGCGGTGGGCCATTTCGATCCCGTCACCTTCGATCCGACGCTGGTGGGCCGGGTGCGCGCCGCCGCCGAAAAGCTCGGCTACAGCCATATGAACATCATTTCGGGCGCCGGACACGACGCCTGCTGGGCCGCCAAGATGGCCCCCGCCACCATGATCATGTGCCCCTGCGTCGATGGGCTCAGCCATAATGAGGCCGAGGACATCTCGCGCGAATGGGCCAGCGCCGGCGCCGACGTGCTGTTCCACGCCGTGCTGGAAACGGCGGAGATGGTGGAGTAGCGAGCCAAAAATAGACCGGCCCGGATGCTTCGAGGAGGAAACGCCGGGCCGAAGGAAGAGATAGGGAGTGAGCCATGAGTAAAGTCATCAGGAACGGCACGATCGTCACCGCCGATCTGTCCTACAAGGGGGATGTGAAGATCGAAGGGGGCGTCATCGTCGAGATCGGGCAGAACCTGTCCGGCGACGAGGTGCTGGACGCCACCGGCTGCTATGTCATGCCCGGCGGCATCGATCCGCACACCCATCTGGAAATGCCCTTCATGGGCACCTATTCGGCCGACGATTTCGAAAGCGGCACCCGTGCGGGGCTGGCCGGCGGCACCACCATGGTGGTGGATTTCTGCCTGCCCAATCCCGACCAGAGCCTACTCGAGGCGCTCCAGATGTGGGACAACAAGACCGGGAAGGCCTCGGCCGACTATTCCTTCCACATGGCCATCACCTGGTGGGGCGAGCAGGTGTGGAAAGAAATGGCCGAGGTGGTGGATCGCGGCATCACCAGCTTCAAGCATTTCATGGCCTATAAGGGCTCGCTGATGGTCAATGACGACGAAATGTTCGCGTCTTTCCAGCGCTGCGCCGAACTGGGCGCCCTGCCGCTCGTCCATGCCGAAAACGGCGACGTGGTCGCCGCCATGACCGCCAAGCTCCTGGCCGAGGGCAATGACGGGCCGGAGGGCCATGCCTATTCGCGCCCGCCCGAGGTGGAGGGCGAGGCCACCAACCGCGCCATCATGCTGGCCGACATGGCCGGCGTGCCGCTCTATGTCGTCCATGTGTCTTGCGAGCAGAGCCACGAGGCCATCCGTCGCGCCCGCCAGAAGGGCATGCGCGTCTATGGCGAGCCGCTGATCCAGCACCTGACGCTGGACGAGAGCGAATATTTCAACCCCGACTGGGACCATGCCGCCCGCCGGGTGATGTCGCCGCCCTTCCGCTCCAAGGCGCATCAGGATTCGCTCTGGGCCGGGCTGCAATCGGGCTCGCTCTCTTGCGTCGCCACCGACCATTGCGCCTTCACCACCGAGCAGAAGCGCAACGGCCTCGGCAATTTCGCCAAGATCCCCAATGGCACGGGGGGGCTGGAGGACCGCCTGCCGGTGCTCTGGACCGCCGGGGTCAATACCGGGCGGCTGACGCCGAATGAATTCGTCGCCGTGAGCTCGACCAATATCGCCAAGATCCTCAACCTCTATCCGAAAAAGGGCGCGGTGATGGTGGGCGCCGATGCCGACCTGATCGTCTGGGACCCGGCCCGCAAGAAGACCATCTCGGCCAAGGGGCAGCAATCGGTCATCGACTACAATGTGTTCGAGGGGTTCGAGGTGACCGGCATGCCGCGCTATGTGTTGAGCCGCGGCAAGGTCTCGGTGGTCGAAAGCGAGGTCCGGGCCGAGCCCGGTCATGGCAAGTTCGTCGCCCGCGAGGCAAAAAACCCTGTGAACCGCGCCCTCAGCCAGTGGAAGGAAATCGTGGCGCCGCGCAAGGTCGAGCGCTCTGGAATTCCGGCAACTGGGGTCTAGTTGCCGGCACCGTGCCTAACAAACAGGCACATGCCGGGAGGAGCGGAAGCCAGCGGGACAGCAGTTCCCGCAGTTTCCGAAACGGCATGGGTCTTGCACAAACCAATAAGAGACTTGCCCAAGGCAAGCGCAACCGGGGGGAGCGGGCTCGACGCCCTTCTGTCTCCGGCCGCAGAATGACTGAGAAAGGCCGACGCTTTTGTCCGTAACGACATCCAATACCCCGAACGGCATCAACGGGAGCCCGCACGCCCCGGTGGTCCACGCCGAGCATCTGGGGCTGACCTTCAAGACCAATGACGGCGATCTGGTCGCGCTGAGCGATGTGAACCTGGTCATCGAAAAGGGGGAATTCGTTTCCTTTATCGGCCCTTCGGGCTGTGGCAAGACCACTTTCCTGCGCACCATAGCCGACCTGCAAAAGCCCACCTCGGGCACGCTGACCGTCAACGGGCAAAGCGCCGAGGAAGCCCGCCGGGCCCGCGCCTATGGCTATGTGTTCCAGGCCGCCGCGCTCTATCCCTGGCGCAGCATCGAAAAGAACGTCGCCCTGCCGCTCGAAATCATGGGCTATTCGGCCGCCGAGCAGGCCGAGCGCATCAAGCGCACGCTGGACCTGGTCAACCTTTCGGGCTTCGAGAAGAAATATCCCTGGCAGCTTTCCGGCGGCATGCAGCAGCGCGCCTCCATCGCCCGCGCCCTCTCCTTCGACGCCGACCTGCTTTTGATGGACGAGCCCTTCGGGGCGCTGGACGAGATCGTGCGCGACCACCTCAATTCCGAGTTGCTCAAGCTCTGGGAACGCACGCAGAAAACCATCTGCTTCGTCACCCATTCCATTCCCGAGGCGGTGTATCTGTCCACCAAGATCGTGGTGATGTCGCCGCGCCCCGGCCGGGTGACCGACATCATCGAGAGCACCCTGCCGCGCGAGCGCCCGCTCGACATCCGCGAAAGCCCGGAATTCCTCGCCATCGCCGCGCGGGTGCGCGACGGGCTGCGCGCCAGCCATTCCTATGAGGAAGATGCGTGATGGCGGACTATTTCGGCCGGGTGCTGCCCATCCTCACCATCGTGCTGGCGCTGCTGGTCTTCTGGTATGGCGCTGCCATCTTCATGAACGCCCCCGCCCAGGAGCGGGCTAATCTGCGCGCCGGGCTCGGTGAAATTCCCTTCAGCGAATTCGTCGCCCAGACCTGGGCCCAGGACAAGCCGATCCTGCCCGCCCCCCACCAGGTGGTGGCGGAGGTGCTGAGCGCCAGCTTCGGCATCGAGCCCACCAACAAGCGCTCGCTGGTCTATCACGCCTGGATCACCCTTTCGACGACGCTGCTGGGCTTCGGCCTCGGCACCGTGCTGGGCATCGCCCTGGCGGTCTTCATCACCCATAACGACGCCGCCGACCGTTCGCTGATGCCCTGGATCATCGCCAGCCAGACCATTCCCATCCTGGCGGTGGCGCCTATGGTGGTGGTGGGGCTGGGCGCGGTGGGGCTCACCGGCCTCATCCCCAAGGCGCTGACCTCGATGTATCTCAGCTTTTTCCCGGTGGTGGTGGGCATGGTCAAGGGCCTGCGCTCACCCGAATCCATCCAGCTCGACCTGATGCGCACCTATGACGCCAATCCCTGGCAGGTGTTCTGGAAACTGCGCTGGCCCGCGTCCATGCCCATCCTGTTCGCCTCGATGAAAGTGGGCATCGCCATCTCGCTGATCGGGGCGGTGGTGGCCGAACTCTCCAATGTCGCGGGCGGCGGGCTGGGCGTACGCCTGCTCAACGGCTCGATCTATGGGCAAACCATCCAGATCTGGGCGGCGCTGTTCTTCGCCGCGGCGCTGGCCGCCGTGCTGGTGATGATCGTGGGCGCGGCCGAGCGCGGCATCAACCGGCGCATGGGAGAGATGGCATGACCCCGCGCCCGCTTTCAAAGCTGCAAGCCGCCCTCGCCATCCTGGGCGCGGGGCTGGCGCTGGCCGGACTCGGGCTGGGGCTGGCCCAAAGCGGGGAGGCTCCGCTGGTAACGCTGTTCCTCGCCCTGGGAGCGCTGACCCTTTTCCGCTTCGCCTTGCCCGTGAGCCTGTGGATCGACGGGGCGCTATGCATCCTGGGCGCGGCGGCGCTGATCGCCTCGCTGCCGGCCAGCGGCACCATGCCCGGCCATTTCTGGCTGGCGCTGTTCGCCGCCTGGGCCTTTGCCTGGCTCTTCGTCGACGAACTCTCCGCCGCCATGCGGCAGGGGCGCGTGCAGGGCACGGGCCCGGCCCTGCTCATCCCGGTGATGTTCGGGCTGGCGCTGCTCACCGTCTGGGAAATCGTCACCCGCGGCGCCGCCGTGCCGCCGGTGCTGCTGCCGCCGCCCTCGGCCATCGGGGCGCGGCTGGTGGCCTCGCTCTCCATCCTCCAGGACGATTTCGTCCAGACCTTCGTCAAGTCGGTGCTGCCCGGCTATGCCATCGGGTGCCTCGCCGGACTTTTCGTCGCCATCCTGGTCGACCGTTCGCCCTTTCTCAAGGCGGGGCTGATGCCCATCGGCAATTTCATGTCGGCCCTGCCTATCATCGGCATCGCCCCGATCATGGTGATGTGGTTCGGCTTCGACTGGCAGTCCAAGGCCGCCGTGGTGGTGGCCATGACCTTCTTCCCCATGCTGGTCAACACCGTGGCCGGGCTCAACGCCACCAGCTCCATCGAGCGCGACCTGATGCGCACCTATGCGGCGGGCTATTGGCAGACCCTGTTCAAGCTCAGGCTCCCCGCCGCGGGGCCGTTCATCTTCAACGCCCTCAAGATCAATTCCACTCTGGCCTTGATCGGGGCGATCGTGGCGGAATTTTTCGGGACGCCCATCGTGGGGATGGGATTCCGGATTTCGACCGGGGTCGGGCGTCTTGCCATCGACCTGGTCTGGGCAGAGATTGCGGTGGCAGCCGTCGCGGGCTCTGTCTTTTACGGGGTGATCGCCCTCATAGAAAGAGGCGTCACCTTCTGGCATCCGTCGGTCCGTGGTGGACGGACGTAAAGGGAGGAACTTGTCGTGATGAAGAAATATCTGACCGGTATTCTGGCCGGCGCCCTGGCGCTGACCGCAGCCTCGGGAGCAATGGCGGCGGACGCACTGACATTGCAGCTCAAATGGGTCACCCAGGCCCAGTTTGCCGGCTATCTCGTCGCCGAGGCCAAGGGCTTTTATGACGAGGAAAACCTCGATGTGACCATCCTGCCCGGCGGCCCCAACATCGCCCCCGAACAGGTGATCGCCGGCGGCGGCGCCGACGTCATCGTCACCTGGATGGCCGCCGGCATGGCGGCGCGCGAAAGCGGCGTGCCGCTGGTCAACATCGCCCAGCCCTACAAGCGCTCGGGCCTGATGATGATCTGCCCGTTGGAAACCGGCATCAAGACCGTGGCCGATTTCCCCGGCCATACGCTGGGCGTCTGGTTCTTCGGCAATGAATATCCGTTCTTCGCCTGGATGAACAAGGAAGGCATCCCCACCGACGGTTCGGCCGGCGGCGTCAACGTGCTCCAGCAGAGCTTCGACGTGCAGCCCATGATCCAGGGCCAGGCCGACTGCATCTCCGTGATGACCTATAACGAGTTCGGCCAGGCCCTCGAAGCCGGCTACACCCCGGATAACCTCACCATCTTCAACTATACCGAGATGGGCAACGACCTGCTCGAGGACGGCCTCTACGTGCTCGAGGACAGCCTCAAGGACCCGGCCAAGGTGGATGCCTATACCCGCTTCGTGAAGGCCTCGATGAAGGGCTGGCAATACGCCATGGACAATCCCGAGGAAGCCGCCCAGATCGTGGTGGATTCCGACGAGACCGGCGGGGCCACCTATGACCTGCAATTCTACATGGTGGGCGAAGTCTCCAAGCTGGTCGATCCGTTCGATCCGGCGCTGGACATGGCCACCTATGAGCGCACGGTGAAGGCCCTGCTCGACCAGGGCATCATCAAGGCCGAGCCCAGCGGCGCCTATACCACCGTGGTGACCGACGCGCTGAAATAGGCCGTTACCAGAGCGATTGAAGGAAGGGGCGGGAAGCAGATTCCCGCCCCTTCATCTTTCCGGCCCGGAACGAAACCGCGGCAAGAACTGTTGATGACCCATTACCGGTTCCATTCCGAAGAGGGTCAAGAACATGAATTCCATCATCTATCTGGTTGGCCTGGTGGTCGTCGTCATGGCGGTGCTCTCCTTTTTCGGCCTGCGTTGAGCGGGCGGGGACAGGAGCACAGCCATGACCCTTCTTGAAACCACCGACGTCGCCATCATCGAGCCGGGCACCGGCGAGCGCTCGTCCTATGTCGATTGGCCCGCCTTCATCGCCGGCATCGTGCTGGCCACCGCCATCTCGCTGGTGCTGATCAGCTTCGGCTCGGCGCTGGGCCTCAATTTCATCGATTTCGGCTATGGCAAGCCGGCCAATCCCATCGTCATCGGCATTCTCGCCGCCAGCTGGTTCCTCTGGGTTGAGGTATCGAGCTTCATGGCCGGGGGCTATCTGACCGGGCGGCTGCGCCGGCGCAATTACGACGCCAGCGAGGATGAAAGCGACCTGCGCGACGGCGCCCACGGCTTGCTGGTCTGGGCCGGCGCGGCGATCCTGGGCGCTGTCATCGCGGTGAGCGGGGTGGGCGCGGCGGTCAATGCCGCCGGCACCGCCGCCAGTGCGGCGGCCAGCGCCGCCGACGAGATCGCCGACCCCAATGCCTATTTCGTCGACACCCTGTTCCGCGCCGAGCCGCCGGTGGATGCCGGCCCCGCCCGCGACGAAGCCAGCCGCATCCTTGCCCGCGCCGCGCTGGGCGAGGGCACCGTCTCCCCCGAGGACCGGGCCTATCTGGCTACGCTGGTGACGGCCCGCACCGGGCTCGCCCCCGACGCCGCCATCGCACGGGTGGACCAGGTGGACCAGGCCATGGCCACGGCACGGGCTGAAGCGGCCGAAACCGCACGGCTGGCCCGCAATGGTGGCATTATCGGCGCCTTCCTGCTCGCCGCCTCGCTGCTGATCTCAGCCATCGGCGCCTATTGGGCGGCGCAGATGGGCGGCAATCACCGCGACAACAATATCGCCTTCCCCAACGCCTTCCGCCGCTTCTGAGCCGGCCGGCCAACACCCTGAAAGGAGACGCTCATGTTTCGTGCTCTCGGCCTTTGGCTGCTCGGCGTGCCGATCTGGCTCATTCTCATCATTATTTTCTTCATGCGCTGAAAGAGAAAAGGCGGAGCCCCGGCTCCGCCTTTTTTCCATTTCAGTTGAACACCCGGCGCGGCCGGAACTGGCCGAACTCCACCCAGCCGGTGGCCAGCGCCGCCCCCTTGAAGCTGGCCCAGCACTCGTCCATTTCCACCGGCGCGCCGGCCCCGGTGAGCAGCACCGGATTGCCATGGCGCACCGCCCCGGCCTGGGCCGGATCGAGCCGGATTTCGGGCAGGCCGGCCAGCCCCGCCGCCACCGGCTTGAGCAGGACGTCGCGATCGAGCGCCGCCTCCAACTGCTCCAAACTCACCGCGTCCCCGTCATGGAAGGGCCCCACCGCCGCCCGGTGCAGCATGCCGACATGGCCGCGCGTGCCCAGCGCCTCGGCGATATCGCGGGCCAGCGAGCGCACATAGGTGCCCTTGCCACAGCTCACCTCCAGCACCGAGCGTTCGGCATCGTGTTCGACAAGGGTGATGGCGTCGACCTCGATGGGACGCGGCGTCAGTTCCACCGCCTCGCCGGCCCGGGCCAGATCATAGGCGCGCTCACCATCGACCTTGAGCGCCGAATAGATGGGCGGGCGTTGCAGGATGGTGCCGGTGAAGCCGGGCAGAACGGCCAGCAGCGCCGCGCGGTCGGGGCGGATATCGGAGGTGGCCACCACTGCGCCCTCGGCGTCGTCGGTGGTGGTGGCGCTGCCCCAGACGATGGCGAAGCGATAGATCTTGGTGCCATCCTGCACCTGCGGCACCGCCTTGGTGGCCTCGCCCAGCGCAATGGGCAGGATACCAGTGGCCAGCGGATCGAGCGTGCCGGCATGGCCGGCCTTGGCGGCGCCGAACAGCCAGCGCACCTTGCCCACCGCCTGGGTGGAGGTCATGTCATAGGGCTTGTCCAGCACCACCCAGCCGGAAATGGCGCGCTTGGGGCGTTTGGGTTGGCTCACGCGTCGTCGTCTTCGTCGCTGAGATCGCGCTGGACCCGGTCGGAGCGCAGCAAGGCATCGATCCGGCCGGCTTCCTCGAAGGTATCGTCGACGAAGAAACGGATTTCGGGCGCGAATTTGAGGTTGAGCTGCGGCGCCACCTGCCCGCGGATGAATTTGCGGTGCCGGTTGAGCGCGGCGACGATCTCCTCGGCATGACTGCCGCCCAGCGGCATCACATAGACATTGGCGATCTTCAGATCGGCGGTCATGCGCACTTCGGGCACGGTGACGACCGCCCCGCGCAGGGCGTCGTCCTCGATCTCGCCGCGCGCGAACATGGCGGCCAGGGCGTGGCGAACCAGTTCGCCGACGCGCAGCATGCGCTGGCTGGGGCCGGTGGGCTTGTTGTCTTTCTTCATGGGAGGGAATTAGGCGCTCGCCGCTTCCGCGTCAATCGGCCAGAGACGGGGCCACCTCAGGCGCGCAGCGGCGCCGGCCCCCGCGCGCCCTCGGGCAGGACGCGGTGGGGCGGCTGGTGGCCATCCATGAAAGCACGGATATTGACGATCACCGTCTCGCCCATCTCTATGCGCGCCTCCAGCGTCGCCGAGGCCATATGGCCGGTCAGCACCACCCTGTTGACCTCGTCCAGCGCCAGAAGGCGCGGATCGATGCCCTGGCGATTGTCGAAGACGTCGAGCGCCGCCCCGGCCAGGTGGCCGCGCTCGATGGCATCGACCAGCGCGGCTTCATCGATCAGCTCCGAGCGGCTGACATTGACCACGAAGCTGCCGCTTTTCATCCGCGCCAGCCGCTCGGCCGAGAGCAGCTGGAAGGTTTCGCGGGTATAGGGGGTGTGCAGCGAGACAATGTCCACCGCCTCCAGCATCGCATCCAGGTCGGGCCAATAGGTGGCCTCGAGCGGCTCTTCCACGCCCGGCGGGCGGCGGTTGCGCGAAAAATAATGGATATTGAGCCCGAAGGCGCGGGCCCGCTG
Organism: Devosia sp.; assembly: GCF_034675085.1. Lineage (GTDB taxonomy): Bacteria > Pseudomonadota > Alphaproteobacteria > Rhizobiales > Devosiaceae > Devosia. The sequence continues at coordinate 6,336 of NZ_JAUCDN010000014.1, read as the reverse complement.
CGCCACCGCCGTGCCGATGCGGCCCATGCCGACAATGCCCAGCGCCTTGCCGCGCAGCCGCCGCCCCAGCATGGAGGTGGGCGACCAGCCGGCCCAGGCGCGGTCGCGCAGCAGCATCTGCGTGCCTTCCACCAGCCGCCGGGGCAGCGCCAGCATCAGCACCACGGCCATGTCGGCCGTATCCTCGGTGAGCACGCTGGGCGTGTTGGTGACGGTGAGCCCGGCGGCCCAGGCCGCCTCGATGTCGATATTGTCCACCCCATTGCCGAACTGGGCGATGAGCCGCACGCTGGCCGGCAGCCGGGCGATCAGATCGGCGTCGATCCGGTCGGTGATGGTGGACACGAGCACATCCATGCCCTCGAGCCCGGCGATGATGTCGTCGCCGGTCAGGGCCGCGTCGGCCTCGTTGACATGGGTTTCGAACAGCGTCGCCATGCGCGCCTCGATGCTGTCGGGCAGGCGCCTGGTGACGAGGATATTGGGTTTATGGCTGACCATGAGTTCCCGGGTCGGGGGGCAGTGCGGGAAGAACCCGCGCCTTCAGCGCCCATTAAGGATCGTTGGCTAGTGATAGAATAATTCCAATTGATCTGCAAAGTCATGTTTGACGACACTTCGCGCCCATTAGCCGGCGCCGCACGCAAAACGCTGTTGCTTCTGGTGCTGGTGCTGCTGGCCGGCTTTGTCGCGCCGGCCTTCGCCCAATCCGCCAATCCCAGCGGCCTGCCCTTGCCCCGCTTTGCCAGCACGCGCTCGGAGCCGATCAATGTGCGCGTCGGGCCGGGGCAGAAATACGATATCGCCTGGACCTATATGCAGGCCGGGATTCCCGTGGAAATCATCCAGGAATTCGACACCTGGCGCAAAATCCGCGATGTCGACGGTGATGAGGGCTGGATTCACCAGAACCTGCTCACCGGCACCCGCATGGGCTATGCCACCGCCCTGGTGGGCAATGGCGAGATCGCCCTGCGCGCCGGCAAGTCGGACGAGGCGGGCCTGCGCGCCCGGCTCCCCTCCGGCTTCAAGGTCACCATCAAGCAATGCGACGGGGAATGGTGCGAGGTGAGCGCCTCGGGCAAGGATGAGCACCAGCGCTCCGGCACCTATTCGGGCTTTCTGCGCCAGGAAGAGCTGTGGGGTGTCTATCCGGACGAGGATTTCGACTAGCTGGAGCGTTTCCAGGAAAAGTGGATACCGGTTTTGCGGTTCGGAAACGCGATAAAACAAAGGCTTAGATCATTTTAGCGTTTCTACTAAACGGTGAAATGATCTAGAATTCGGCCAGGGCATTGGCGGTCTGGCGCGCCACGCGCAACCCATCGTCCTGTTTTGGGCAGCTGGCGCAGAGCCGGTCGGGCGTGATGCGATAGTCAAGGCAGCAGCCCTTGCGGCGCACGATGAGCAGACGTCGCCCCCCTTCCGCCTCGACCACCTGCAAATCGCCCTGCCCGGTGAGCCCCAGCCCCTCGAGCCAGAGGGCGGAAAAGCCCTGAATGACTTCTATGGGCAGATCGCGCCGGCGCTGGCCCAGCCACACCATCAGGCTGAGCATGCGGTCGGCCAGAAGCCGTCGCGCCGGCAGGGGCCGCAGCCGCGCCTCGGCATTGACCTCCTCGAGCATGGCCGTGGTGAGCGCCGATAATTGCCTTGCGCCATCGGCGATCAGGGATTCGAGCGAACCCTTTGTCTGCGTCCCCGGAACCAGCCGGTAACCGTCGATATAAACGCCGCGCCTGTGCTGGCTGAAGCCGGAAAAATCCGGCATGGCGCCGTGCAGATGCGCAGCGATCACGGCCAGATAGGCCGGCTGCCAGATGAGATTGGTCCAGAGCCGGACGGCGTAGAAGGCCGGCCCCGCAGCCGGATAGGTCGCAGCCAGCGCTGCATGCAACTCGGCCAGGACCGCGCCATTCTCGCCCCCCGCGCGATACCAGCCCGGGCGGGTCGCGCCCGGCTCGCCCTTCATGAAGCCGGTGGCCTGCGCCGCGGCGGCGATCAACCGCGTGGTGGCGGCATCGCCTTGGTCTTGCGCGAAAAGAAAGGAGCGGGCCATGCCCGCTTCTAGCCTTCTGGGGGCGCGGAAGAAAGGGCGAACCCTGTTCGCATATCTGCGCATCGTCCTGCGCAGCGATCCCGATGCCCCGGTTGAGGGAACGGAGGCCATTGCCGGGCCAGGATGAAGACAAGAAAAGGAGGACGGACATGCCTGCTTTTTCCAAGCCGGCCTTTTTCATCTGGGGCCGGGACGCGAGCGGCACCTCGGCGATCGAATTCGCCATTCTGGCGCCGGTCTTCCTGCTGATGCTCACCGGCATGCTGGCCTATGGCATTTATTTCGGCGCCGCCCACTCCCTCCAGCAACTGGCCGCCGACGCAGCCCGCACCGCCATTGCCGGGCTGGACGAAACCGAGCGCGACCGTCTGGTCGACGCCTTTCTCGACGCCAATGCCGAAAGCTACGCGCTGATCCGGCGCGACCGGCTGGATGCCCGCATCGGCGACAAGCCGGGCGATGCCGACCATTACCGCGTGACCCTGACCTATGACGCGGCCGACCTGCCGATCTGGAATCTCTATCCGCCCCTGCCCCTGCCCTCGCGCGATATCAGCTTCACCTCCACCATCAGGCGGGGCGGGATATGAGCGGGTTCTGGCGCGATTGCCGGGCCAATATGGCGGTGCTCTTTGCCATGGGTTTCGCCATCTCCGCGCTGGTCTCGGCCGTGGCCATCGACGCCGCCGCGCTCTATCACGAGCGGCGCGTCATCCAGAGCGCCGTGGACCTGGCGGCGCTGACCGCCGCCCGCAATCCCCAGCGCGCCCAGGCGCTGGCCCAGTCCGCCCTGGTGGAAGCGGGCCTGCTGGCGCCGGGCGTGCAGACCGGCCTGGTGGTGCAGGCGGGCCGCTACGATCCCGACCCGGCGCTGGACGCCTCGGCGCGCTTCACCCCCGGCCGCACGCCCTTCAACGCCGTTGCCGTGCGCTTCGAGCAGAAGGGCAGGCTGCATTTCGCCGATGGCTGGGCCGAGCCGCCGCTGCTGGGCGCACGCGCCGTGGCCAGCGTCACCCCGGAAGTGGCCTTCACGCTGGGCTCCCGCCTTGCCGCGCTCAAGGACGGTATCGCCAATCTCGCGCTCAACCAGCTTCTGGGCAGCAAGGTCAACCTGACCCTGCTCGATTATCGCGCGCTGGCGGGGCTGGAGGTCGACATGTTCGCCTTTCTCGACGCCCTGGCCGGCGAGCTGGGCGTCACCGCCGGCACCTATGACCAGTTGCTGGCGCTGCGCGCCGATCGCGGCCAGCTGGCCCGCGCCCTCTCGACGCTGGGCAATGCCGCCCAGCGCCTGGTGCTGCAAAAACTCATCAACCAGCTCGGCAAGGACACAGTGGCGCTCAACCGGCTGATCGCGGCGGGAAAGCTGGGCGAGCTGGACATTGGCAGCGCCGGCGCGCAGGGGCTTTTCACCACCGTCTCGGCGCTCGACCTGCTGGCCGCCAGCGCCACGCTGGGCGATGGCCAGCATATGCTGCACCTGCCGCTCGGCGCGGAATTCCCCGGCTTCCTCAGCCTCGATGCCGACCTGGTGGTGGGAGAGCCGCCCCAGGGCGGAGGCTGGCTGCGCATCGGCGAGGCGGGAGCGGTGGTGCGCACGGCGCAGGCGCGGCTGCGGCTGGTGGCCGGCATCGGCGGCAAGGGCGCATTGCTGGGCGAAACCATCCGCCTGCCGCTTTATCTCGAAGCCGCCCATGCCGAAGCCATGGTGGGCGCCGCCACCTGTCCCGGCGCCGGCGCCGAGCGCGGCACGGCCCGCATTCTGGTGCGGCCCGGCGCCCTGCGGCTGATGATCGGGGAACTGGGCGACCCCGCCCTTGCCGATTTCGGCGCCAGCCCCAGGCTCGATCCGGCCAGGCTGGTGGAGGTGAAGCTGCTCGGTCTCACCATTCTGCAGGTCTTCGGCTCCTCGCTGGTCGAGCTGGCCCAGACCCAGCCCATCGCACTGGATTTTTCATCCGCCGACATTGCCGGCAAGACGGTGCGCACCGCCCGCCTCACCACCCCGGCGTCGGGGCTCACCAAATCGCTCTTCGACAATCTCAAGCTCCACGCGCCCATTCTCGGGCTGGGGCTCAACCTGTCCAGCCTCGGGCAATTGCTGGGCACCATCCTCTCGCCCCTCGCCCCCACGCTCGACCAGGCGCTGATGGGGGTATTGCGGACGGCGGGCCTGTCGCTGGGCGAAGCCGACGTGGTGGTCCATGGCGTGCGCTGCGGCGCGCCGGCACTGGTGGGCTAGGCGTTTTCCACGGCCCGGCCTATTCTGCGCCCACCACCGCGCAACCGGGACCTGATTCATGAGCGAACCGACTTCCCTGGCCATCGTGTCGGCGCGCGGGCTGCGCAAGCGGTTCGGCCGCAAGGAAATCCTGCACGGGCTCGATTTCGACATTCCCGCCGGCCGCATCTATGGGCTGATCGGCCATAATGGCGCAGGCAAGACCACCACGCTCAACGCCATGCTGGGTCTCACCAGCTACCAGGGCTCGATCCGCGTCCTGGGTCAGGACCCCTTCGCCAGCCGCGCCCGGCTGATGCAGGACGTCGCTTTCATCTCCGACGTGGCCAGCCTGCCGCGCTTCCTGCGCGCGCGCGAGCTGTTCGCCATGCTTGGCGACATTCACCCCAATTTCAGCGCCGAGAAGGCGGCCAGCTTCCTCCAGGGCACCGATATCCGCCCCGAAATGAAGATCAGGACGCTCTCCAAGGGCATGCTGGCCCAATTGCACCTGGCGGTTGTGATGGCGATCGACGCCAGGCTGCTGGTTTTGGACGAGCCGACACTGGGCCTCGACATCACCTATCGCAAGCGCTTCTACAAGCGGCTCCTCGAAGATTACATGACTGGCGAGCGCACGCTGATCATCACCACCCATCAGGTGGACGAGATCGAATTCATGCTCACCGACATCATGTTCATTCGCGACGGCAGCCTGATCCTGCATATGCCGATGGAGAAAGTGAGCGAGAAATTCACCCAGCTCGTCATCGAGGATGCGGACAAGGCGGACGCGGCGCGCGCCCTGCATCCAGCCTATGAGGAAACCCGCTTTGGCCAGACGGTGATGATCTTCGATGGCGTCGAGCCCGGCCGGCTCGGCCCTCTGGGGCGCGTGTCCACCCCAACCATATCCGATCTCTTCGTGGCGCTGATGCAGCGGCCCACCGCCAATCCGGAGCCCGCCCGATGAAGGCCTTTCTCGCCCTGATCCGCCGCGAATTCATCGAGCATCGCGGGGCGTTCCTGATAGCACCGCTCATTCTGGTGGGCATCGTCTTCCTGCTCACCCTGCTCGCCTTCAGCGCCGACCGGCTCGACAGCCGCATGTCGGGTCAGTTTCTCACCGTCTTCCCCACCTGGGTGTTCGAAGCCGGCTTTGCCGCGCTCGCCTCGGGCTGGCTGGTCTATCTGGGGTTCGTGCTGTTCTTTTATTGCGCCGACGGCTTTGCCGCCGACAAGCGCAACAATTCCATGCTGTTCTGGAAATCCATGCCGGTTTCCGACCTCAAAGTGCTGCTGAGCAAGCTGGCGGCAGCGCTTACCGTCCTGCCCGCCGGTGTTTTCGCCATCGCCCTGGTCAGCATCCTGCTGCTGTTCGGCGTCGCCTATGTCACCACCATGGTGGCCGGGCTGGGCAGCGCCGCACTTCTGGGCAATATCGCGCTTATCTATGCCCAGATGACGCTGGTGTTTTTCGTGGTGCTGGTCTGCGCCCTGCTCTGGTACCTGCCCTATATGGCGCTGGTGGGGGCCATGGCCACGGCCATGGGACGCTGGGCCATTCCGCTCGCCGTGCTGCTGCCCTCGATCGTATCGGCGCTGGAATGGGTGACGCTGGGCGGAGCCCATCCCTTTTCCACCCGCACCTGGGCCTATCTCGATTATCGCTCGCAAATGCCGGTTTCGCTCGACGTGCTCGAAGGTATCTGGGAGGGCGAGCGGCACTTCGAGCCAATGAGCTTCATCACGGACATGCTGGCGCGTTTCGACTGGCTGCAAATGGGGATCGGGGCGGTCTTCGCCGCCGTGATGCTGTATCTGGCCAGCGAATACCGCCGCCGCGCCTATCCCACCTGAGCGGGGTTGACCCACAGATTCAGGGTGGGAAGTGGCCTTTTAGCGCGTTTCCAGGAAAAGTGGGTACCGGTTTTCCGGTTCGGAAACGCGATAAAACAAACACTTAGACCATCTCACTGTTTCTATTAAACAGTGAGATGGTCTAGATTCGATTTCGGAGCGTATTCATGAGCGATCTGCCTCTCAGCCAGGCCAT
>NZ_JAUCDN010000013.1:0-24463 GCF_034675085.1 Devosia sp. | reverse complement strand
ATGTCGACGGTAATGATATGGCCCTCGCCGGTCTGCTGGGCGATGGTCATCGCCGCGACAACTCCGGAGGCCGGGCCGGACAGAATGGTATCGATGGGCCGCTGGCGGGCTGTATCGAGGCTGAGAATGCCGCCATTATTGGAGGTGATGTAGATCGGCGCGGAAACGCCCAGCGTGGCGACGCGCTGCGCGAGCCGGTCGAAATACTGGTTCATCAGCGGCTGGGTGTAGCTGTTGAGCAGAGCCACCATGGCCCGCTCGAATTCGCGCTGTTCCGGCCAGATATCGGAGGATGCCGATACCGAAATGCCGGGCAGGCGCGCCTGCAATTCGGCGACCACTTCATGCTCCAGCGCCGGATTGGCGAAGGAATGCATGAGCATGACGGTGATGGCTTCGACACCCGCCTTGGCGTAGGTGTCCGCCAGTGCATCGAGTTCGGCCGTATCGATGGGGATGAGCACATTGCCGTCCCGGTCGGAACGGGCGCCGATTTCCTGGACCAGGCTGCGCGGCACCAGGGGCGCCTCGCGGTCCATCATGAAATCGAAGGCCGTCGGCATTTGCGAGCGGGCGATTTCCAGGACGCCCCGCAATCCGCGGCTCACCACCAGCCCCAGCCGCGAGCCCTTGCGCTGAATGGTGGCATTAAGCGCCAGAGTGGTGCCATGCACGATGAGTTCGACATCGCTGGCTGCCACACCGGCCATTTCCAGCAATTTGGGAACACCGCGTTCGATGGACATCGAAGGATCGGCGGGAACGCTGGGTTCCTTGTGGCGCAGAATCTGGCCGGTGGCCTGGTTGGCCAGCACGAAATCGGTGAACGTGCCGCCGACGTCGATACCGATCCGGCATGATGCTGAAGATGAATGGGTCATGGGAACTGGTCCTGCTCAGGCAACGGCCCGGCCCGTCTGGGCGGCTTCGGAAAGAATGGTTTCAAGGGCATGGCGCAGGCGCAGGCGCGCGGCCGGGACATCGCCAATCAATTGGTCGAGCGGCGTCATGGTGTCATGGCCGATGCCCGGCACGACCGCATCGAAACACGCCCGGCGCACGCCATATCGGCGCGGCTGCGGCAACAGATAGAGCCGGCGGTTGATTTCCAGCATGGTCTCGTCGTCAAACACCGCTTCCCAGGCGTCGCGCTGGGCGCCGAAGGCGAAAAGGCCGGGAGCAAGATGCGGGCGGGCGCGCAGCGCGGCCGTCGCCTTGGCATCGACCACCCCATCGACGATGACAACGCCGTAGTCGCGGGCGGCGCCCTCAATGGAAATGAAGCCCTGCTCGGCATCGTGCAGCACGGCGGCTTCATCGCGCTTGAACGGATCGCCGAAGCCACCGCCGCCGGGCATGCGCAGCGTCACCGTATCGCCCTTGGCCAGGTTGAGCGGCAGGCCCTTGGTGACGGGGCGCGCATCGGGGCGCCCCTCATTGATGATGGCGGCGACGAGAGCACCGGGATGGCCGCCTTCGAAACCCCAAGGCGCCATGCGCGAGCGCTCGAGCCCGCTAATCAGGATCTCGCCGCCATTCTCGCCCACCAGCTCCACCGTCAGGGCCTGGCCGACACCACCGCGCCATTGGCCCGGGCCGCCGGAATCGGGGTTGATGTCATAGTTGAGTACGCGCAGGCCCAGCTCACGCTCGACCAGTTCCGCCGGTCGGTTGCGCATGTTGTTGACGCTGTTGTCGCGCGCATCCACGCCATCGCGGCCGCGAATGGCACCCATGCCGGAGCGCAACGGCTCGACCACCTCGACCTTGAGCTGGCCATGTGCATCGGTCTCGGCGAACTGGAACGTCGCCATCGAGCCGCCCATGGCGGCGGTCATCATCTCGGGGTTGGCCTTGAGGATGGCGCCGCTCACGCAGTCGAACAGGCGGAACGGCGCGCTGTGGCGCATGCCGACCGCGGTATGGCCGCGCGCGTCGAAAACGCAGCCCGGCTGGTTCTTCACCTCGATATGCCGATAAAAGCCGGCATTGCGCGGGATCAGCGGATCGAACGTGGTAAGGAACCCGGTAAGGCGGAAGGAGAGCCAGTACATGCGGCGCCCGAGCGAGGCCAGGTTGAACGAGGAGTCCGAGAGCGGGTCGGTGCCGGTCAGGTCCAGCAGCACCTTGCCGTCATTCACCGCCATCCGCAGCCGAACGCGCAGCGGAATACCGCTGACCACGTCCTCGTCCAGATAATCCCAGAAATCGTAGCTGCCATCCGGAATGCGGCGGAAGACCTCGCGGGCGCGGTCGGCAGTATAGTCCTGAATATCCTGCGTGGCCTGCACCATGGTGTCGGCGCCATAGCGGTCCACGATCTCCTGCAGGCGGCGATTGCCGATTTCCAGTGCGCCCATCATCGCCTTGAAGTCGGCAATGGTGACGTCGGGCACGCGGGTATTGAGGCGGATGAGGGTGAGCAGTTCCTCATTGAACTTTCCGGCCTTCATCAGCTTCATCGGCGGAATGCGCAGGCCTTCCTGGAAAATCTCGGTATTGATCGCCGAGACGCTGCCCGAGACGGCGCCACCGAAATCGAGCGAGTGGATAAAGGCCCAGCCATACCCGATGATCCGGTCGCCATCGAAATAGGGTTGGATGAGATGCACGTCGGGCAGGTGCGTCGACAGCCCATTGGAGGTGTAGGGATCGTTGGTGATGATGATGTCGCCGGGCACCAGATCTGGCACCGCTTCGATGGTCGAATAAAAATTCGTATCCATAAGGAAATTGAAGCTGGCCGACGGCGGGTACGCGAAGACGTCACCCTTGAAATCGAGGAACGCCACGGCGAAATCGGCAACCTCGTTCACAAAACTGGAGCGCGCCGTGCGCTGGACGGTGAAATACACCTCATCGGTGATCGCCACCATTTTACGGCTGAGAATCTCAAGGGTAATCGGGTCGAGTTTCATGAGGTCTGCTTTGACGAAGGAGTGGACTGAAAGGCGTTATCGATGCTTTTGCGGGATGCCTTGCGCGTGATCTGGCTGGGGTCGAGATGGTCGCGGATGCCATCCCCCAGAAGATTGAAGGCAAGGACCGCGAAGGTGATTGCAAGGCCCGCCGCCGTGGACATCCACGGCTCGGAGCGCAGATATTTGAGGCCATAGGCCAGCGACCAGCCCCAGGTCGGCGTGGGTGGCTGCACGCCAAGGCCGAGAAAGCTCATGCCGCTCTCGGAAACGATGGCCGTCCCCATGCCGAAAGTCGCCAGCACCACCAAGGGCCCGGAAATATTGGGCAGGATGTGCACCAGGAGGATTTTCAGCGGTGAAACGCCGATCGAGCGCACGGCCAGGATATAGTCCTTGTGCCGCTCGGTCATGGTCATGGCCCGGCTTACGCGGGCGTATTGCGTCCAGGACACTGCCGCCAGCGCCAGGATGAGATTAACGGGGCCAGGCCCGAGCACGGCGATGATCGCCAGGGCCAGAATGAATGCCGGGAACGCGAGAAAAATATCGGCGATGCGCATCAGGATGGCATCGATCCAGCCGCCGAAATAGCCCGCGAGCATGCCCACCCCGATGCCCAGGACAGAAGAGACCAAAACGGTGCCCAGGCCGATGAACAGGGAGATTTGCGCTCCCGAAGCGAGGCGGGTCAGCAGGTCCCGGCCGAAATTGTCGGTGCCGAACCAGTGCTGCGGCCCCGGCAAGGCAAAACGGTTGGCCATGTCCATCTGCTCGACGCCGTATGGAGACAAGGCCGGCACGAGGAAGGCCAGGGCGACGAGCAGCAGCACCATGACGGTGCCCAGCACCAGATAAGTGTTCTTGTAGAGACGTTTCATTCGTCACGGACCCGAGGATCGATGGCGCCGTGGATAATGTCGGTCACCAGGGTAATGAGGCCGAACAGGACGGCGAAGCAAAGCGCGAGCCCCTGAACCAGCGGAAAGTCACGTTGCGAAATGGCGGAAACCGTGAGCTGGCCCAGCCCGGGCCAGCCGAATATTCCCTCCACGAGCACGGCGCCGCTTAGCAGGCCGCCGAATTGCAGCCCCACAATGGTCACTGTCGGCACCAGCGCATTGCGCAGGGCGTGGTGCCAGACCACGCGGCGTTCGGAGACACCCTTGGCGCGGGCGGTACGGACATAGGGCTGATTGAGCACTTCGAGCATCGAGGCGCGCACCATGCGGCAGATCATGGCGGCTCCCTGCAACCCCATGGCGACTGAGGGCATGATGAGGTGGGATAGGGATTTGAGCAGCGGCTGAGGATTGCCGGTCAGCAGCAGACCAAAGGCCTCCAGCAACGGCATGCCCCGACCGATGGCCGGCAGCCAGTTCAGTTGCACGGCAAAAACATACATAAAGACGATGGCGAGCCAGAACACGGTCAGAGCAACGCCCAGCTGGGAGAAGACCAGGGCCGCAGCATCGATCCACGTTCCCCGGAACCAGGCGGCGATGACGCCCAGGGGCAGGCCGATGACGATCGACACCAGGATGGCACCGAACGCCAGCTCCAGCGTAGCCGGCAGGCGGATCATAATCAGCTCGAACACGCCCTGTTTCTGGAAATAGGACTGTCCGAGATCGCCGTGGAACAGTCCCACGACATAATTATAGAACTGCACCCAAGGCGGGTTGTTGAGCCCCAGGGCTTCGCGCACGGCCGCGATTTGCTCGGGGGTAGCACTCTGGCCGATCAGGGCTCGCGCCGGATCGCCCGGCACGAGCTGCACGAGCAGAAAGGCGACCACGACCACGCCTGCCAGCATGGGAATAAACTGCGCTATTCTCTTGGCGACAAAGCCGATCATGGTCAGCCTTCCTGATAATGCGTTTAGTCTTTGGTCAGGCTGCGCAGATTGCCCAACACGTCAGGATCGAAGCCGGTGACATCGGTCGCCGCGAAGGCGTCGAAACCGGCATTGGTCAGGACGTAATAGGGCATGTCCTCGACAAGCAGGCGGGCTGCGGCCTTGTAGGCATCGCCACGCTCCTGCTGCGTCTGGGCCGTACGGGCGAGTTCGAGCTGGGCATCCACTTCCGGATTGGAGTAATTGCCCCAGTTGCGCGATTCACCGGTATGCAGGGTGACGTACATAAGCACGTCCGGATCGACCAGATTGTCCCAGCCGAGCAGAGCCGCGTCGTAGGAACCGCCGATCACCTCGCCGATGAAGGCGGGGAAGTCGGAGATGGAGACATTGGCCTGCACGCCGGCTGCCATCATCAGGTTCTGGATATATTCGACCGACTGGATGCGGGCGGAATCCTCGCTATGGGTGGCGAGCGTGAATGCCAGCTTGACGCCGTCCTTTTCGCGGATGCCATCGGCGCCCACGACCCAGCCAAGCTCGTCGAGCGCGGCGGATGCAGCCGCGATGTCGAAGGCGGGCTGGGTGATCGATGCGTCGTAGGCCCATTCGAAGACCGGCATCAGGATCGAGGTTGCAGGGGTTTCAACGCCGCCGAAAATGTCATCGCCGATCGTCTGGTTGTCGATCAGCATGGACAGCGCGCGCCGCAGCGCCGGATCGGACAGCAGCGGGCTCTTGGCGTTGAAATTGACGTAGGTAACCTTGATGCCCGGCTTGGAGACGGACTGGAAGCGCTCGTCCGCGCGCAGGCGGGCGATGTCGTCGGCATTGAGCGGCGCCATGATGATATCGAGACTGCCGGCCTCGAGCGCCTGGGCGCGGGCGCTGTTATCGGCCAGCGCCACGAACACGACCTGCCCGGTTGCCGACATGCCGCCATAATAGTCGGCATTGGCGTTGAGCACGATTTGCGAGCCACGATCCCACTGGCCGAAAGTGAACGGGCCGCTGCCGACTGGCTGGGTGGAAAGGTCATGGCCGGCCTCGGCCAGATGCTTGGGCACGATTCCCAGGTCCATATAGCTCAGCAGCGGCGCAAAGGGCGCCTTGAGCTTGAAGACCACCGTGTTCTCATCCTCGGCGGTGATGCTCTCGATCACGTTGAGGTTGGAGGCGTGGTTGGAGGCCAGGGCCGGGTCGACGACGGTTTCATAGGTATAGATCACGTCGTCCACGGTCACGGGCGTGCCGTCGTGGAACTTGGCGTCGGTGCGGATGTCGAAGATCAGCGTCGTCGCATCCGGCTGCTCCCAGGACAGCGCCAGATTGGGCTGCGGGGTCAGGCTCTGGTCGAGCGAGATCAGACCATCGTAAAGAAGGTCCAGGACGCGCACGTCGGTGGTGTTGCGCTGCGTACGCGGATCGAGCGACTGGGCGTCGACGTCCATGCCGACGCGCACCACGTCATTGGCGGCATGGGCGGGGATCACGGCGGCCACCATGACCGCCGCAACCAGCCCATGGTTGATGATTTGATTGATCTTCACTGATTTTCCTTCCTTTTATTGAGTGGTGGTCAGCCGACCACCAACAGCTCCCGGGGCAGGGTGCTGAAGCTCTCGCATCCCTTGTCGGTAATCAGCACATCGTCCTCGATGCGCACGCCAACGCGGCCCGGCCGGTAGAGGCCCGGCTCGATGGTGAAATAATGGCCCAACGCCAGCGGCGTATGATTGCCACGCATGATCTGGGGGGCTTCGTGCACATCCAGGCCGAGGCCATGGCCGGTCTTGTGCACGACAAAATCGCTGTACGGGCTGGCCTCGAGATGGCCACGGACGGCATCGTCGAGCGCATGCGCGGTCACGCCGGCCCGCGCCATGTCGCGGCCAAGGGTGTTGGCAGCCAGAACCACGTCATAGAGCGCCCTGTCCTCATCGGCGACCTCGCCGACAAAAACCGTGCGAGTGATGTCGGACGAATAGCCATGGTGGGTTACGCCAAAATCAAACAGCAGGGCGTCGCCCGGGCCGATCGCATAATTGCCCGAATGCCCATGCGGCAACGCCGAATTGGGGCCGGCCAGGACCAGCGGGGCACCGATGGGCCCGACCACCGGCTGATCGAGGAAGGCCTTCATCATGACCCGCTGCACATCCAGCTCGGTCATGCCGACCCTCACTTGCGCCAGGGTCTGGTTGAAGGCCGCCTCGGCATAGGTGACTGCCTCGCGCAGCCGGATCAGCTCGTCGGCCTCCTTGATCGCCCGCATGGCATTGGTGTGCTGCTGGACATTGACGAATTCAGCGCCGACGAACGCCGTCTGCAGGGCGCTGAACTCCGCATAACGCATGGCGAAGCCTTCGACGCCGATACGCCCGGCCGACACCGCCCGCGCCGCTGCCGTAAAGGCCCCAGCGAACCCTTCCTCGTCCTTCCAGCGGCAGATTTCCGCATCGAGGCCAAGAGCCTGCCAGGACTGGAATTCCAGATCGGGCAAAACGATAGCCGGGCGTCCCTCGACCGGAACGATGAGGACCGTGGGGCGCTCCATCAGGTGGAATTGTGCCCCGGTGACATAAAGGAAGGTGCTGCCGGGAATGATGGCTATGGCATCCACGCCCGCATGGCGGGCTACGCCGCGCAGGCGGTCAAGACGAAATACTGAAGTCACGGGGCAAAACTTTTTTGATGTTGGGAGTTAGGCCGCCTTGTCGGCGAGGGCGAAGTCGAACGCCGCGTCGGCATGCAGGAGGGTGGAATCAAAGGGCGGCACGGCAACAGGGAGGTCACCGATGAGAAGGCCGATCTCAGTGCAGCCCAGGATAACGCAATCGGCACCCTGCGCCGCGCCCTTCTCGATAATCCGCTGGTATGTGGCCTGCGATTTTGGCGAGATGATGCCCTGGCAGATCTCATCGAAAATCACGTCGTGGACAATGGCGCGATCCGCCTCGTCGGGGATGATCGCATCCAGGCCGTATTTCTGCTTGAGGCGGCCGCGATAGAAATCCTGCTCCATGGTATAGCGGGTGGCCAGCAGGAGCGGGCGACCATAGCCAGCCGCAACGATCTTTTCAGCCGTCGCATCCACGATATGCAGCAGGGGAACCGTGGTTGCCGATGCAACCTCATCAGCCAGAAGATGCATTGTATTGGTGCAGATGATGATTACCTTGGCACCCGCGGCCTCCAGGCCGCGCGCCGCCTCCGCAAGCGTTCTTCCCGCTTCGTCCCACGCTCCCATCTTCTGCAAGGCCACGATCCTGGCAAAATCGAACGAACGCACAACCAACTCCGCCGACGCCAGCCCGCCACGCAGGTCCCGCATGCGCTCATTCAAGTGCCGATAGTAGACCGCGGTACTCTCCCAGCTCATGCCACCCAGCAAACCAATTGGCTTCATCAAACTTCGTCCTTAGCGATAACATGCCGACCCAACAAAAACCGATTGCTCAGCTATGCCGGAAACAGGCAAATTTATGCCATTTTGTTGCCAGATCATGGGATCAGATGCTCGGAAATTAAGCAACTCAGCAAAATGGCTATGTAGGGCAAGACTGCCGTGACGGCCACCCGGAGTCAATCCGGCATTTCTGGTTCAAATTGCTCAATATCATATAAAAAATAGTATATCTTTCTACATTAGTCGATTATAGAGCCAATACGTGCTCTGTATGATCCGATTAATAGATTCATGCAAATGAGCACCCCGCTGTCGCGATGGCGAACGCAGATCTTGTCCACAGGCAACTGGAACGTCGGAGATAGAATGACCGTCACCGTTGAAATTCAAACCGAACTCGGCACCTTCGCGCTTGCCCTTGAAGAGGCAGCCGCCCCCATTACCGTCGCGAATTTCCTTGCCTATGTTGACGGCGGCTTCATGCGAGACATGTCGGCCTATCGCATCGTGACCCTTCAGAACCAGCCAGCGGAGACTGTTCACCGCATCGAGGTCATCCAATGGGGATGGCGCCCATCGAACCCTGCGCTGCAACAGCCCTTTCCGGCGATTGCGCACGAGCCGACCTCGAAATCGGGCCTACGCCACAAACACCTGACATTATCAATGGCGCGCGACGCCCCGGGCACGGCAGGGGGTGGCTTTTTCATCTGCATCGGCGACCAGCCCGAACTGGATGAAGGAGGCCGCCGAAATCCCGACGGCGCCGGTTTTGCGGCGTTTGGCCGGGTCGTGGAGGGAGAGGACGTAATCGCAGCCATATTCGCGCGTGCCGAAGACAAGGAATATGTAGATCATCCCGTGCAATTCCTGGGTGCGCAGCGCCGGGGCTAACCTGCCCTCACCTGAGCCCCGCCATTGCCGCATAATTCGAAACAAACAGCCTTCGAAATCCCCGGCGTGGTTTAGAGCACTGTCCGGCATCAGCACCTTTGGCGCTATCACGTGAGCCTCGACAATGTGACACCCGCCGACGCCTGCTCCGGCAGGGCGGATGCCACTATCAAACACAGAGGTCAAACCATCCACGATCGGCGCTTTCTACACCGCAGCATAGCCGCTTAACATCACCCCACTGACGAGCCGAACTCTCCACTAGTCAAACCGACAATCTGCGCCAGGGCTTCTGACGACGGACGGGTCCTGACCCTGGCTGAAACGCGAATTTGAGAGATCGCGACGACCTTCAGGACGGCAGCTGACCTGCCGATCGTGGGTTTTCATCTCTCCGAATAAGTCCGTGTATGGTCCGGAAAATAGCCATGCCCCAAATGAACAAAGTCACGATGCCGAACACAGCCGCAACGGGGCGAGCGAAGAAACCAAGCAGGTTGCCATCGGCGATCAGCATCGAGGTGGTGAAGTTGGTTTCCACCAGCGGACCGAGGACGATGCCCAGAATGATCGGAGCGATGGCGATCATTCTTGCTTCCAGCACATAGGCCATTACACCCGCACCCAGCATCAGCCAGACGCCAAACATGGAATTGTTGATCGAGTAGGAACCGACAATACAAAAGAGCAGGATGGCGGCATTGAGCAGCGCGCGCGGCACCTCGAAAATCCAGCGGGCCGATTTCGCGGCCACCCAGCCGAGCGGCAGCATCAGGATATTGGCGATCGCGAAGACGATCATCACCGCATAGAAATTCTGCGGATGTAGCGTCATCAGCGTGGGCCCGGGATCAAGACCCTTCATCACCAGCACACCCACGGCAATCGCGGTTACCGCGTCGCCCGGAATGCCGAACACCATTGCCGGAATCCAGGAGGCGCTGAGCGCCGCATTATTGGTAGCGCCGGCCTCAACGAGACCTTCCGGATGCCCCTTGCCAAACTTTTCCGGCTCCTTGGAGGTCCGCTTGGCCAGCGAATAGGTGATCCAGGCCGCAAGATCGCCACCAACCCCCGGCAGCGCCCCGAGCAGCGAGCCGATGACCGAGCCGCGCACCTGGTTTTTACGATACTTCCAGAGCGCCCCCATGGTGCCCTCGAAGGGGTTCTTGAGGTTGAGCTGGGGCACTTCGGCCATGGCTTTGCGGCCGGCGCGCATGACTTCGGACACGGCGAACATCCCGATCATGATCGGGATGAAGCTGATGCCGCCCATCAGTTCGAGATTGCCAAAGGTAAAGCGCGGCGTTGCCGTCAGCGGGTCCATACCGACCTGGGCGATGAAAAGGCCGAGCAGGAGCGCCAACGCGCCTTTCACCAGGCCTCCCGAAGAGATAAGGGCGGCGCAGGAAAGGCCCAGCACGGCGAGCCAGAAATATTCGAAGCTCGAAAAGCCAAGAGCGGCCTTGGCCAGCATCGGCGCCGTGAACAGCAGGAACAGGAAGCCGAAGAGCCCCCCAAGAACGGAACCGACGACGCCGATGCCGATGGCAAGACCTGCCTTGCCGTTCTGGGCTAGACGATAGGAATCTTCCACATAGGCAGCCGAAGCGGGAGTGCCCGGGATACGCAGCAATGTACCCGGCAGGTCGCCGGCCGTAATCGCCATGGCGGTACAGGAGATAATCGCCGCAATGGCGGGAATTGGCGCCATATAAAAGGTGATGGGCACCAGCAGCGCCGTCGCCATGGTGGCGGTGAGGCCCGGAATTGCGCCGACGAACAGGCCAAACACGGCGGCGAGGAAAATGGTCGCCAGCGTCTCGAAATTGAAGACGAGACCGAGCGCGAGAGCGAAAGCTTCCATGGCGATTTATCCCAGGATGCCACGCGGCAGCGGAACCCGCATGGCCGCGGTGAAGGTGAAATAGATAGCGGCTGCCGCAATGGGGCTGAAAATCACGGCCGAAGGCCATTTTCCGCCGCTGAGGAGGACGATACCGGCCGCAAAGAGCGTGCCGGCAACGAGGAACCCGAGATAAGGCATGGCGAGGATTGTGGCGGCGAGCGCAACGACGATGGCAGTGGCAAACCAGGTCACGAGGGGAGGCGCGTCATCTTCGGGAGTGTCGCGAACGATCCAGCCCTGAATTGCAAGAGCGACGCCCATGATGGCCATCCCGGCCCCGACAATGGAGGGGAAAAGGCCGGGGCCGACATTCATGCCGGGAAGCGTTTGCATGCCGAGCGCTTGCTGCAGGATCGCCGTGCCGCCCAACGCGAAAATCACGCCCAGCGCGCTATCCAATGGAAATGACTGCCTCATGCGCTCCTCCTGAATGCACGGGACCCAGCAGATGCGACAGGTCGGTGCAGAACTGCTGCAGAAATGAGAAATCCAGAGCGCTGGTCCTTGCGGCGCTCTGGAAGAAAGACGGCCGGAGATGCATTCCGGCCGTCCCTGGCGAGCGCGCGCTTACTTGGCAAGGCCAACGGCCTGCAGGGCCTGGCCGATGGATGCATCGGCATCTTCCATGAAGGCGGCAAAGCCGGCAGCATCGCGATAGTCGATGCCGAAATTGCGCTGGGCCATGAAGTCCTTGAACTCCTGGGACTCGACGACCTTGGCCATGGCGTCGGACAGACGGGCCTTCACGTCATCCGGCAGGCCCTTGGGAGCGGCAATGCCGCGCCATGCATAGGCAGCCCACTTGCTCCCCAGCGCCTCTTCGGCGGTCGGCACGTCGGGAGCCGCAGCAACGCGCTCATTGGCAGCAACGATCAGCGGCTTGACTTCGCCTGCATCGACCATGGGACGCGCGTCCGGCATGGTGGTGGTGACGACGCTGATGGCGCCCGAAGCGAGCAGCTGAAGGCTGGCGGAAGCGCCTTCCGAGGGAACCCAGGGCGCAGCAGCCGGATCGATGTCGTTGGTCACGAGCACGCCCGCCCAGCCCAGATGCGCCATGCCGCCGAGATTGGCGCCGGAGGCCTTGACCGAACCGGGATTGGCGCGGATTTCCGAGAGCAGGTCTTCGATCGAGGGGCCATCCGCACGCACGAACACAGCTTCCGGGTCCGCATTGAACAGGGCGATAGGCTCATAGTTTGAGAAGTTGAGCGGCGACACGCCAGTCCAGTGATACATGGACAGCTCGGTGGTGATCACGCCGAGCGTATAGCCATCGGGCGGCGAGTAGGAAATTTCGGTGTGGCCCACAATGCCGCCACCGCCGGTACGGTTGATGACATTGATCGGCTGGCCGAGCTCTTTTTCGAGCAGGGTCGCGACGATGCGCCCCGTGGCGTCGGTGCCACCACCAGCGGCCCACGGCACGATCAGGTTGATGGCGTGATCCGGATACTGCTGCGCCGCAGCCGGAGCCATTGCCAGGACCGAGAGCGCAAGGGCGCCAGCAAGCGTCTTCAAATGGGTCATTTCTGTCCTCCCAGGTTAGTCGGGCATCCCGACATACGAACATATCCTGCCGTATTGCAAACTTATGTACCACATTCCGGAACTATCATGTCAACTACCCACCTATCGTTTCCGCATTTTTTGCGCATAACAAGCCAAATACATTGACAAAACAACGCCACCACCCCTATCAAACAAAGGGATGATATTCCGTATTGTGGGATTTCATCAAATCCGGGTCCATATCGTGGCCCGCGTCCTGGTAAGTTTTCGGGCAAGGTCCGCCATGGTGGCGGCCGCTCCGGCCCTGGAGGAATTCGATGAGCAACCCTATCGCGCTCAAGCTGCGCAACACCCTGACGGGCATCCTGCCCCCGCTTTCCATGCCGTTCGACGAGAAGGGCAACCTCGTCAAAGGCGCGCTCAAGGCTCAGGTCGACTTCATGATCGATTCTGGTGTGCGCGGGCTCGTTGTCGGCGGCTCGACTGGCGAGGGCCACACGCTTTCGTCCACCGAATTTACCGAAGCCATGGTCGAGGCACACGATGCCAATGCCGGCCGCGTGCCCTTCGTCGTGGGCCTCATCGTGCAATCGACCCGCGAGGCCATTGATCGGGTCAAGGCGCTGGGCGACATCAAGATCGACGCCCTGCAGGTGACCCCGGTTCACTACCTGTTCAAGCCGGGCCGCGAGGCCACCATCGAGCACTTCCGCGCCATCTGGGAAGAAACCCAGGTGCCGATCCTGATCTACAACGTCATTCCCTGGAACTATCTTTCCATCGATGACATGCTGGCCATTATGGACGCTGTCCCCGGCGTCGTCGGCATGAAGCAGTCCTCGGGTGACGTGAAGTCGGTCTCCGACCTGATGCTCCGTTCCAAGCCGGAAAACATCGTTCTGACCGGCATCGACGCCCTGCTCTACCCCAGCTTCGCGCTGGGTGCGCATGGCGCCATCAGCGCCCTCACTTGCGCCGTCCCCGGCGTCACCGTGAAGCTGTTCGACGCCGTCCAGGCCGGTGACCACAAGACCGCCAAGGACATCCACTTCCGTCTTAACGCGCTGTGGAACGCCCTGCGTCACGACAACCTGCCGGCCTGCGTGAAGTATATCCAGCACCGCCAGGGCATGCCGCTGTTCCACCCGCGAGCTCCGATGGAGCGCGTCACCGATGCGCAGAAGGCCGCCATCGACGCCGTTCTCGGGCCGGTGCTGGAACTGACCGACGTCCGCGCCAACTCGGCCGCCTGATTGACCAGGGGCGGGCCGCTGCGGAAGCTGCCCGCCTCCCGACCCGACGCCTGGGAGCACGACATGAAAAAGCTGATCAACGATCCCGCCAACTATGTCGACGAGATGCTCGACGGCTTGTGTCTCGCCCATCCGGGCCTTGTCCGCGTTGGCGATGATCGTCGCGCCATCACCCGCAGCAGCAAGATGCGTCAGGGCAAGGTGGGCGTGGTTTCCGGCGGCGGCTCCGGCCACCTGCCGCTCTTTACCGGTTATGTCGGCAAGGGCCTGCTCGATGCCTGCGCCATCGGCAACGTTTTTGAAGGCCCGACCATCAATTCCTGTCAGGACGCGATCGCCGCCGCCAATGGTGGCGCGGGCGTCCTCTGCCTTTTCGGCAACTATGGCGGGGACAAGATGAATTTCGAAATGGCGAGCGAGTTCGCCCAAATGGACGGGATCGAAACCCGCACCGTGCTCGGCACGGACGACATTGCCAGCGCCAAGCCCGAGGAATCCCGGAAACGCCGCGGCGTCGCCGGCCTGATCTTTGCCTACAAGGCCGCCGGCGCGCTGGCCGAAGCCGGTGGCAATCTCGATGCTGTCGCAGCGATCGCCCAGAAGACCGTAGATCGCACCCGCACCATTGGCGTCGCGCTCTCTTCCTGCCAAATTCCTGGCGCGGCAGGCCCGAATGTGGACATTGCCGAAGACGAGATCGAATTCGGCATGGGCATCCATGGCGAGCCGGGTATCTGGCGCCACAAGATCCGCCCCGCCGACGACCTGGTGGACGAGATGATCACCCTGTTGCTGGCCGAACGCCCCGCGGGCGCCAGCCGCGTTGCCGTGCTGGTCAACAGCCTGGGCGCCACGCCCTTTGAGGAATTGTTCATCCTTTACCGCCGTGCCGCGCAGCAGCTCGATGCCGCAGGGCTGACGATCGTGCGACCGTTGATCGGGCCTTATGTTACCTCGATGGAGATGGGTGGCGCCTCGATCAGCCTCTGCTTCCTCGATGATGAAATCGAGGGTCTGCTGGCGGCTCCCGCCGATTGCCCGTTCTGGAAGGTGGGGTGAGCCATGGCCATCGACGTCAACATTCTGGCCGATGCCATTGTCCGTGCCAACCAGAGCATGGCCGGTCTGACCGATGTGCTCAACGCCGCCGACGCCAAGCTGGGCGACGGCGATACGGGCACCATGCTGGCCCGGCTCATAGGCACTTTTGCCGATGTGGATGTGCGCAACGCACCCGATCTGGGTGCGGGCTTCATGGCCCTGGCCAAGGCGGGTGCGGCCTCGACGGGATCGAGCCTGGGCACGCTCATCATCACCGCGATGATGACGGCCGGAAAACTCAATTCCGGACGGAAGCTGATGGAATGGGGCCAATTGGGCGCGGTCATCGCCGCCATCTGTGATGCCGCCATGGCGCGCGGCAAGGCCGAACTGGGCGCCAAGACCATTATCGACGGGCTCGACGCTCTCGCCAAAGCCATCGACGGCAAGGATGACCCCGGCGCCATTGCCGTCGCGGCGCGCGACGCCATGGACGAGGTGCTGGCTACCTTCCGCCAGCGTCCGTCGGCAATGGGCCGCGCCCGAATGTTCGCCGAAAAGAGCATCGGTCTGGATGACCCCGGCATGCTGGGCCTGGCCGAGATCGTGCGGGCGGTCACTGCCGATCATGGCGCCACCCCGCTTGCTTGAGGCGGGGGGGCATTTAAACTATGAAGTTGAATCCCTTCAGTCATAATTGACTGAGCAATCAAGGCATTGAGACGCAACCAATGACTGATCCCGTCGAGGCATCCGTGCCAGCTAAACCGGCCCGAAGCGATGAGAGCCTTAAATCGCTTACCAAGGTGTCGCGGGTTCTGGACTGTTTCAATACCTCCCACCGCGCCCTGACGCTGGCCGAGGTTTGCGCCAAGACGGGCTATCCCCGCTCGACCACTCATCGCCTGTTGGCCGCCATGCGCGAAGTTGGATTTATCGAGCAGGAAAGGGAGCGCGATTCCTATCGGCTGGGCCTGCGGCTGTTCGAACTGGGCAACACCGTCCTGGCCAATCTTGAACTGCATCGGGAAGGCCGGACCATCGTCGACGCGCTGCACAGGTTGACCAATCAGGCTGTGCATCTGGCGGTATTCGACGGCCATCGCGCCGTGGTCATCCAGCGCACTGAGGCCGAGCCCATGCTCTCCAACACCATGGTCGAAAATTCGCCGGCCCACTGCACCAGCGTAGGCAAGGCCATTCTCGCCCATCAGCCCGCCGATATCGTCCAACGCGTCATTGATGCAGGGCTGGAGCGTTTTACCGAAACCACCATCACCGAGCCCGATCTTTTGCGCGCGGAGCTGGAGCTGACCCGCGAACGCGGCTTTGCGATAGACAATGGAGAGCATCAGCCCGGGCTGCGATGCGTCGGCGCGCCGATCCGCAATCTGTCTGGCCAGGTTTTTGCCGGCATCAGCGTCAGCGCGCCCGCCTGGCAATTGTCCATGGAAGACGTCGATGAGCTCAACAAGGTCGTCATCTACCACGCCAATCTGATTTCCCAGCGTCTGGGATATGAGCGCTGATCGAACTATCGCCTTCCCTCCCCTGTGACGTGAAATTGCCGGACCGACCCCGCTGGGCCGACCCGGCTGCCGGATTAGACCGGGCCGCCGGTCTTGCCGACCGGCCAGATGGACTGAAGGTTCTCGCCGGCCAGAATGCGCTGGCGGCATGCGACCTCGTTCTTTCCAAGCTCATCGGCGGCATCGGCGATGACGCCGACCAGTTCGTGGGGAATGACCACAACGCCGGTGATATCGGCAAAAATCACATCACCGGGGCGAATGCGCACGCCGTCAATATCGAGGTCGACCTGATAGTGGGTGGCCTCCATTCGTCCTGACACGCCCACCGGGCTCATGCCCTTGGCAAAGAGCGGATAATCGAGCTTGCGCACTTCGGCGAGGTCACGCACCGTCCCATTGACGACGGTGGCGGCAGCGCCCTTTGTCTTGGCCCCGCTCGACATCAATTCGCCCGTACCCGAGCCTTCAGCGCAGGAAGAGTCCACCATCAGGATGCCCCCCTTGACCACAGCGTCGATGGCGCCGTGATAGACGTCCTGAGGCTGGCCGACGCGGGTGCTCTTCTCATAGCGAACGGTCGAGACCGGACCGCACACCACCTGACCGGGGGCCAGCACACCGAATTGGGTGATGCCCTTGAGATAGCCATAGGGCCCACGGCCATCGAGAACGTCGTGGATATCGCCCGAGTACCACTTGGAAAGGCGCTTGATCGCCGCCCAGTCGGTATTGTTGTAGTCATAAGCCGCCATTGTCTCAGCGCCCCTTTTTTGCGGCGTCTATCGCCTGTTCGAGATAGGTGGTGGAGTTGTCGATATGCTCGCGCATCAGCGCGCGGCTGCCCTCGGCATCGCCACTGCGGATGGATTGGAAAATGGCCTGATGCTCGGCCACGCCTTCGGCCTGCGTCTTGCTCGGCACGCGGCTCGTCAGCCGGATCACGTCAGTAATCAGCCCATAGAGATTGGCATAGACGCTGGAGAGAATCTCGTTGCCCAGCGACTGCACCAACGCCCGGTGGAACTTGGCATCGGCTTCGGCATATTGTGCAAAATCCTTGGCCGCGGCGAGCTCGGCCAGCGCCGCTTCGACCTCGTCCGAAACCTTGCCCTCGCCGGCCGCCAGTCGCCCGACGACCTCCAGCTCGAACATGCGGCGCACATCCATGAGCTGCACGAGATAGGTCGGGTCTTCGGCGAAAAGAGTCCTTACCGTCGTCGCCAGCGAACCCAGGAACTGATCCACGTCATCACGCACGACTTCGGCACGCTCGCCATGACGGCGGCGGACCAGCCCCCTGGTTTCAAGGATCTGCAATCCCTCGCGCACCGAACGCGTCGAAACCGAAAAGCGGCGCGCCAGATCAGCCTCCGAAGGCAGGCGCGCGCCCACAACCAATTCGCCCGAGAGGATTTCCGCCTCGATGGCAGCAACCACCGAAGCGTGGAGCTTTTCCCGATCCGGCACGCCGGGGCTTACCATGCGGTGAAACCGCCATCGACCACGACATTGGAGCCGGTCATGTAAGTGGAGGCATCGGAGGCGAGGAACTGGATGACCCCGTTGTATTCGCCCTTCTCGGCCTGGCGGCCCATCGGCACGCGCTCCAGGAAATTATCGACAAATTCCTTGTCGAACGAACCGGTCTTGACCCCACCAAAGGAGATCAGATTGCACCGGACATTCTTCTGCGCCCAATAAGTCGCCACATAGCGCGTCAAGTTGACGAGGCCCGATTTGGAGGCGGCATAGGACACCGCCTTGATGAAGGGCACGCCATCACGCTTCTCACGATAGGCGTAGAGCGCCTGATTGGGCGAGACGATGCCGTAGATCGAGCCGATATTGATGATGCTGCCGCGGCGCTTTTCGGCCATCTTGGCGCCGATGACCTGGCTGCACAGCATCACACCGGTCAGGTTCACGTCGATGATCTCATCCCAGAATTTCTGCGGATAGACCTCGAATGGCGCATTCTGTTCGGCGCCGCCATCCGGCTTGGAGTCGATACCGGCATTGTTCACCAACACGTCGGGCACCCCCCAGTCGGAGATTACCTTGTCGGTCGCCGCCTCGATTGCCGTCTTGTCGGTGACGCTGGCCTCGTAGATGCGGACGTTTTCACCGAGCCCCGGGAACAGCTCATCGAACTTTTCCTGGGTCACCTGACGGCGGCTGTACACTGCCACCTTGGCGCCGGCCTTGGCCAGAGAAGTGGTGAATTCACGACCAAGCTGGCCCAAACCACCGGTCAGGACCACCACCTTGCCCGCGACGCTGAAAAGATCGGACATCTATCGCTCCAACTTATGTCATAAGTCATATGTCATAAGATAAGCCCGCTTGCCTGGCAAGCCTGCTGTGGAGGTCTTGCTATCGATAAAAGTCCGATTGGAGGTGGACCTGTCCAAGACCAAGCTTGCCGTACACAAGGGCTATTCGCGCGCAACGCCCCCGTAGCCGGGGCCTTCATGCCCATTTCCCACCGCCCCCCGCGTGCAAAGCGGGGATGGTGGCGATCGCGTGCTTGGCCGTTCGAATTTCAGGGTGCTATGCTCGGGCTCCCTTCCCCTGTTTTCCAGAAGATGCCTCCATGGTCCGCATTGCCAAACTGGATCGCCTGCTTGCGGTCCTGCAGGAGAAAATATTCGTCCCCACCGGGGTGCAGGCAGCCTTGCGCTATCGGCAGGCGGAGGCGGCCGAGCGTCGGGACGTGCCGGGGCAGGACCGGGCCGACTGGCGCGCGGTGGACCGCGATCTGGTCTGGGGCGAGCCCGACGGCTATTTCTGGTTCGGCGGCCGGGTCACCATTCCCCCGAGCCTGGCCGGCAAGGCTCTTTTCGGGCGGGTGCATGCCCAATTCGGGTCCGTGATGGGCCGCAGCGATCCCCAGCTTCTGGTGCGGATCGATGGCCGGGTGGCACAGGGCGGCGACGGCAACCACAGGGAATTTCCGCTCACCCGCGAGGCGGTCGCCGGGGAAAGCTTCGAGCTGCTGATCGAGGCGGGCACCATTGAGAACCGCCGCCAGCTCGGCTTCGGCGTGGAGCTGGTCGAGCATGATTCCCTGGCCGAAACCCTCTATTACGACCTCAAGGTGCCGCTGGACGTGGCGCGCCGGCTCAAGGCCGACGACGCCCGCCGCGTCCGCCTGCTGAACCATATCGATGCGGCGCTGGACCTGGTCGATTTCCGCCCCGGCGATGCCGGGCGTTTTGCCGCCAGCCTGCGCGCCGCCCAGGCGCGCGCCGCCGCCCGTTATGCCGAGGCCGATGCCGACGCCATGCCGCAGATCGTGGCGACCGGCCATACCCATATCGACGTCGCCTGGCTGTGGCGGGTGCGC
The DNA here is from genome assembly GCF_034675085.1 of Devosia sp. Lineage (GTDB taxonomy): Bacteria > Pseudomonadota > Alphaproteobacteria > Rhizobiales > Devosiaceae > Devosia. The sequence continues at coordinate 4,791 of NZ_JAUCDN010000013.1, read as the reverse complement.
GAGACGCGCCAGAAAATGGCCCGCTCCATGGCCAATGCGCTGGCGCTGATGGACGAATATGAAGACTACCGCTTCATGTATAATCAGGGCGTTCTTCTCGATTATCTGGAAGAGGACTATCCCGAGCTGTTCGAGCGGATCGGCGCGCAGGTCGCCGATGGCCGGTTCGAGATCGAGGGCGCGCTCTGGCTGGAGCCGGACGTGGTCATCGCCTCGGGCGAGAGCCTCGTCCGCCACATCCTCAAGGGCGTGCGCTATCATCAGGACAAGTTCGGCGTGACGCCGAAGATCGTCTGGCTGCCCGACACTTTCGGCTATACCGCCGCCCTGCCCCAGCTCATGGCGCAGTCGGGGCTCGATGTGTTCATCACCCACAAGATGAGTTGGAACGACACCAATCGCATGCCCCATGAGATCTTCTTCTGGCAGGGGCTGGATGGCACGCGGGTGCCGGCCTATTTCCTCACTACGCAAAATTACGAATATGACGGGATCAACACCACCTATTGTCCCGATCTGACGCCCAGCCATGTGATGGGCGCCTGGAAGCGCTTCAGCCAGCAGGGCCTGCATGACGAGCTGTTCCTGGTCTATGGCCATGGCGATGGCGGGGGCGGGCCGACGCGCGGCATGCTGGAAAATGTGCGCCGCATGGAGCGCGGCATTCCCGGCTGCCCCAAGGTCCGGCACGAGCCCATGGGGCCCTATTTCGAGCGGCTGGTGGCGCGGATGCGGGCCGAGCCCGAGGCCTTCCCGGCCTGGGTGGGCGAGCTTTACCTCGAATATCATCGCGGCACACTGACTTCGGTGGCCAAGAACAAGCGCAATAACCGCCTGGCCGAGCGCGCCCTGCACGAGCTGGAGGTGCTGGGCGTGATGGCGGCGCGGGCCGGCCTGCCCTATCCCGCCGAGCGGCTGGAGCGCCTGTGGAAAGGCGTGCTGCTCAACCAGTTCCACGACATCCTGCCCGGCACCTCCATCGGCTTCGTCTATGAAGACAGCGACCGCGACTATGCCGCCTTCTTTGCCGCGGCCGAGGCCTTGCGCACCGAGCTCGGCGGGGCGCTGGCGGCGGCGGGGGCGCACGCCGTCCTCAACGCCACCAGCCTTGTCCGCTCCGACCTTCTGCATCTGCCAGCCGGAACGCCAGGGGTTGCGATGAATGGGGCCGCGCTCGCCGCCCAGCCCACCGTTTCGGCGGATGGCGGGGCGGGCAGCGTCGTGCCGGTTGCCGGCCTTGCGGGCCTGGGCCTGCGCCCGCTGGCGCTGGGCGCCGCCGCGCCTTTGCCCGAAAGCCGCCTCACCGTTTCTCCCACCCTGCTCGAAAACGGGCTTTTGCGCGCCCGTTTCAACGACAAGGGACAATTGGTGTCGCTGTTCGACAAGCAGCGCGGCCGCGAGGCGATCCGCCCCGGCGGGGTGGGCAATGCCTTCGTCGCCCATCAGGACATTCCGATAGATTTCGACGCCTGGGACATCGACGATTATTTCGAGGATGTCTGCTGGCCGGTGGAGGAGCTGGTATCGGCGCAAGTTGTCGAGACCGGGCCCTATCGCGCCGCCATCCGCTTCGAATGGCGCTATGAGAATTCCCGCATCGTGCAGGTGATCTCGCTGGCGGAAGGGGCCGCGCAGCTCGAATTCGACAGCTTCGTGGACTGGCATGAGCACCAGACCCTGCTCAAGGTCGGCTTTCCCCTCGATATCCGCACCGATACGAGCCGCGCCGAAACCCAGTTCGGCCATCTCACCCGCCCCACCCACGCCAATACCAGCTGGGACAAGGCGCGCTTTGAAACCTCCATGCATCGCTGGGTGGATCTGAGCGAGGCCGGCTTCGGCGTCGCCGCGCTCAATGACTGCAAATATGGCTATGACGCCAGGGGCAGCACGCTGCGGCTGACGCTCATCAAGTCGCCGGTCTTTCCCTGGCCCGAGGCCGACCAGGGCGAGCACCGCTTCCGCTACGCGCTGCTGGTTCACGGCGGCGACCTGCAAGCCGTGCACAACGCCGCCACGCTGTTCAACCAGCCGCTGCGCCTGCTCGCCGGCGCGTCGTCCGGCCCGGCCCCTGCTCTTCCCCTCGCCGCCCTTTCCTCCGATCAGGTGACGATCGAAACCGTCCACCAGAGCCCGGATGGCCAGTGCACCATCCTGCGGCTGTGGGAAAATCAGGGCCGCGCCGGCAGCGTCACGCTGACCTTGCCCGAGGCCTGCCGCATCGCCGAGACCGACCTGCATGAGAGCGAGACCGCCTGTCTCGATGCCAGCGGCACGCGGATCGCGCTGGCCTTCCGGCCGTTCCAGATCCGCACCCTGGCGCTGACAAGGAGTGGTGCATGAGCATGATCCCGCCCCTGCCGCAGACCCTGCCACCCCCGCCCGGCTTCCAGATCGGGCATTGGCTCAAGGGCGACTGGCACATGCATTGCCGCCACAGCACCGACAGCACCAACAATCCGCAATCGCGCATCATCGGCTTTGCCGAGCGGCTGGGTTTCGATTATCTGGCCATCACCGATCACGACGTGCATGTGCAGGGCGCGGTGGCCGGGCACACCTGGGCCGATCCCGAATACCACTCGGACAGCGTGCTGCTGTTCTACGGCGCCGAGCTGACGGCGCCGCGCGGGCATGTCAACATCCTTTCCGCCGAGCCCTATGACCACCAGCGCGTCTTCGACGCCCGCAATGCGCGCGACTGGGACCTGCTCCGGCTCAAGCAGGACTTGGGCATCCACTGGTCGGCCAATCATCCGCACCACAAGAACCACTACGGCTTTTCCTTCGACCTGGCCGATTCGGTGGAAATCTGGAACACCTCGGTCTGGTCGAAAAACGTCCCCAATCTGCGCATCTGGGACGACCAGCTGCTCTCGGGCCGCATGATCGGCGCGCGCGGCGGCAGCGACAATCATCACGGCATTCCCGACGATCCGGCGCTGATCGTGCCGCTGACCATGGAGGGCACCGCCAATTATGTCGGCACGCCCACCACCTGGGTTTTCGCCACCACGCGCAGCAAGAGCGCGATCCTGGCCGCGCTCGAACAGGGCCGCGCCTCGATCAGTTCCAACCCCTATAATCCCCGCGTCGAACTTTACGCCGACCATGACGGGGACGGCGTGATGAACATGATGATGGGCGACAATGCCAGGCCCACCGGCGGCCGCGTCGATTTCGAGGTGCGCCTGGCCGGCGGCGGCATTCCGGGGGCGGCCTATCAGGTCCGCGTGATCAGGAACCGCGAGGAATTCGGGCATTTCGTCACCGATGCGGCCACCCGTTCGGTGCGCTTCAGCGACACCCCTCCGGCCGATGCGCGCAGCTATTACCGCGTCGAGATCGAGGGCCCGCAGGCGCCCTATCCGGAAGTGCCCAATTCCATGGCGCAGAGCCTCAACATGGTGGCCTTGTCCAATCCGATCTATTTCAACTACGATCCGGATTTCTGACGCTCTCACCTGAACTGGACCTGGGCAATTGGCGCGCGATCCCAGCCGGAAGGCCGGCATAAAGGATATTGCCGAGGCCGCCGATGTGGCCGTGTCCACGGTGTCCCACGTGCTCAACGGCACGGCGCCGATTTCCGCCGAGGTGCGCGAGCGGGTGCTCGACGCCGCCAACAGCCTGGGCTATCTGGCGCGGCGGCGCGAAAAGGCTGCCATTGCCGTGCTGCGCAGCGTGCTGCTGGCCGTGCCCTCCGATACGCTGCCCCATAGCGAGCTGAACCTGTTTTCCTGGACGCTGCTCAGCGCCCTGACGCGCGAATGCGAGCGGCGCGCCATCGGCGTCATCCCCATGGAGATCGACCGCGCCGATTTCAGCGGCGCGCAGCTGGTCGAGCGCGCCCGCGCCACCAATGCCGATGGCATCCTGATCCTGTCCGAGGATCGGGCCGATCTGTTGCACGATGTCGCCGCCTCGGGCATTCCCGCCGTGCTGATGAATGGCGAAGATCAGGAGATGCAGATCGACAGCGTGACGCCGGGCAACCGCTTCGCCGCCCGCTATGCCACCAACTGGCTGATCGCGCAGGGCCATCGCCGCATCATGCACCTCACCTGGGAGGGGCGCTCGACCATCAGGCGGCGGCGCGACGGCTTTCTCGATGCCTTCCGCGCCAATGGCCTGTCGCTCGAGGAGGCTCATGTGCACCTGGCCCGGGGCTATCAGCCCGATCTCGGCGCCGAGGCGATCCGGGGCTGGCTCGACAGCCACGATGGGACCATGGGCGGGGTCACCGCCATCTTCTGCGCCGCCGACAATCTGGCGCTCGGCATCATGCCGGTGCTGGCGCGCGCCGGCATCCGGCTGCCCCAGGACCTGTCGATCATCGGCTTCGACGGCGTGGCGCTGGGCGAATTCACCGCCCCGCCCCTGACCACGGTCAGCGTGCCGCTCGAACATCTGGGCTCTTCCGCGCTGCATTTGCTCGAGCAGCGCATCGTCAATGCCGCGCTCAATCCGCCCGCCCACCGGCTGGAGCTGGGCTGCCGGCTGACCATTCGCGGCAGCGTCCGGGCCCTGGCCTGAGCGAAACCACCCTCTCTCACGAGAGAGACACATACTCAAAACCGATGATCCACGCTGGGTCAGTCGTCACCCTTCCCCTCGTGGGGGAGTGTTCACTTCGGACGCTGGAGCCTTGATTTTGAGTCTCCCCAAAACCCCGACGCTGCCCACGGGCTTGACCCGTGGGCCAGATTGGGAGCCCCTTGGTGACTCTGCGTTTGCCGGGAGTGGCCCGCGGATCCAGTCCGCGGGAAGCGCCGGTGGGTGGGAGGGAAC
>NZ_JAUCDN010000012.1:0-25275 GCF_034675085.1 Devosia sp. | reverse complement strand
GGTCATGGCGCTGCGGGTCTCGGCGCGCTGTTCCAGGCTCGGCGCTTCCAGCAGCGCCTGTTTTTCGGCCGGACCATCGGGGCCCACCATGCAGCAGAAATTGACCAGATCGGCGGTGCCGGTGCGCTCGATCTCCTCCCAGTTGAGCTCGATGCTGGCAAATTCGGCATAATCGCGCATCATCCTGACGAAGCGCTCGCGGTCGACCTCGGCCTCGCCGAAATCGCGGGTGAAATCGGCGGCGAAGTCATCGGCGGCGATCACCCCCTGGCGATAGGGCGTCGCGGTCGTCAGCTCCTCGACCAGCCGGAAGCGGACAACCCCTTCGAGAATGATGAAATAGCGCGCCTCAGCACTTTCCTCGAAATGGGTGAGGCGCCCCAGACATCCCACCGCCTGCAGCGGCGCGGCCCCTTCCGGGCTCTCCTGGCTGGTATCGAGCGGCTGGATGAGCCCGATCAGCCGGTCGCCGCGCAGCGCGGCATCGACCAATTCGACATAGCGCGGCTCGAAGATGTTGAGCGGGCGATGGGCGAAGGGCAGCAGCAGCGCCCCGCTCAGCGGAAACAGCGGAACCGAGCGGGGCAGATCGGCAAGGGAAGCGGGGCGCCTGACCATGTCGCGCCCTAGGAGAAAAGCGCGGCCGAGAGCAGCCGCCGCCCCTTGAGCGTCGCCGGCTCCTTGGGGCCCCAGGCCTCGAAGAATTCGAGCAGCTTCCTGCGCGCGCCATCCTCGTTCCAGTCGCGATCGCGCTTGAAGATGGCGACCAGCGCCTCGGCCGCTTCCAGGCGCCTGCCCTCGGCATTGAGCGCCAGGGCCAGGTCGAACCGGGCCTGGTGATCGTCGGGATTGGCGGCGACGGCAGCTTCCAGCGTCGCGGTTTCGCTCAGATCGGCCGCTTCCCCCAGAAGGCGGATGGAATTGGCCAGGCTCGAATAGATCTCGCCCTTGCGCTCGGCCTCGGGCACCAGATCGAGCGTCGCCTTGGCCTGCTCGGCCTCATTGGCGGCCAGATAGACGCGGGTGAGCCCGAACAAAGCGGGCGCGTTTTCGGGCGCCTGCTGGAGCACCATGCCATAGATCTGGGCGGCGCGGCCGAGATCGCCCGCCGCCAGCGCCTCTTCGGCGGCGGCATTGGCCGCGGCGATCTGGGCGTCGAGCGAGCCCTCCTCGGGCTGGGGCACGGGACCGGCGGCGATGACGCGCTCGGCAAAGCGGCGCACCTCGCCCTCGGGCATGGCGCCCATGAACCCGTCGACCGGCCGGCCGCCGGCAAAGGCGAAGACGGCGGGAATGGACTGGATGCCCAATTGCCCGGCGATCTGGGGATGCTCGTCGATATTGATCTTCACCAGCCGAATCGCGCCGGCCTTTTCGGCCACCACTTTTTCGAGCGTGGGGGTGAGCTGGCGGCAGGGGCCGCACCAGGGGGCCCAGAAATCGACCAGCACCGGCTGGTTGAGCGAGGCATCGATGACGTCGGCCTTGAAACCGGCATCGGAGGAATCCTGGACGAGCGCGCCGGCAACGGCGGGCTGGGGAGCGGCATCCTGGCCGGAAAACGGAGTGGACATGGTCAAATCTGGACCCTTGAAACGAGGCGGAACGAGAATTCTTGTGTCTTCTTGCGCCGCCCGATGGCGGCGTGACAAGCCCTTCCTGCCCAAGCGCGACAAGAAGATGGTCGGACGCGCAAAATGTGGGTTGCAATGGGCGTTGCTATTGGGCATATAGGCCCGCGTCACGGTGCTGCCAAGGCAGTGGCCGAACAAATGGAGCGCGGGTGTAGCTCAGGGGTAGAGCATAACCTTGCCAAGGTTAGGGTCGTGGGTTCGAATCCCATCGCCCGCTCCAAAAATCCTTCGGGAAATCAAAAGCTTAAAAGGCGTCCTTCGGGACGCCTTTTGCGTTCCCGGCCCTTGCCGGAAAGGCGGGGAAGCAGGGCAAGGTGGCGTCCAGTGCCTCCTGGCGCTTTTTCGGCCCTGAAGGACCACATCCCCATTCGCAGGCCGGAGACCGGCTTTGGACGAGCGCGCCGGCTGCGGAGCCGCTTCAGAACGGCTCCTGCCCCGCCCCGGATGCGGCCTGGTAGATCCGGTCGACCAATTGCTGCGCCGCCAGAAGATCGGCCAGGGACGCCATTGCCGGAGGCGCACCGCGGGCCATGCGCGTCATCACCGCGCCGAAATCGTCATATTGCCGGGCTGAGGAAGCACTGGCGCGCTGCGCCATCCCATCCACCGTGCGGAGGGTCAGCATGCCCCGATCCTCGGTAATGGCCCAGCCCGGACCGTGGATCCGCCACTGCTTGTCGGCACTCGCCTCCGTGGGCATGCAATAGCCCGCCTCGATGGTGATGGTGCGGCCATCATCGGTGGCCAGCGTGGCGGCGGCAAAGTCGTCGACCTCGAGCCGGTGCAAACGATTGGAAATCATGGCGCTGCACAGGCGGAGCGGCGCGCCTGCCGCGATCGTCAGCGCGGCATCGGCGGCGTGAATGCCCAGATTACGCAGGGCGCCGCCGCCATAACGGGCCTGGCTCAGCACCCAGGGAACGCCATCGCTGATATAGCGCTGCGGCGGACCGGCCAGGATACGGAAATGAGCGTGGGTCCAGCGGGAAAATGCCGGATCGTGCCGGGCCAGCTCGCTCCAGAAGCTCATCAGCCGGTTGACCAGGGGCACCGCCGTGGGCAGGCCAATGCGCTGAGCGGCCGACGCCATGGGCGCGAGCGCTGCGGCATCGACCGTGCCCGGCTTTTCCAGAACGATGGGCATGCCGGCCGACACCAGCGCCGCCAGCACCTCGGGGGCCTCGTCGGGCGGCGTCAATACGAAGCCGATGGCCTCGGGATGCGCAGCGAGCATGGCGCGCCAATCGGCATATTGCGCCAAACCATGCCTGTCGGCGAGGCGCGCGGTGGCGCCGGAGTCGGGATCGCTGACGGCGACGATGCGGCACCCGGCCTTGAGCAAGGCATCGCGGTGCCAGGGCGCGTGCCAATGCGCCGCGCCGACAAGGACGAAGGGCTTTTCCATCACGATATCGTCTCCTCGCGCCGCGACCGCATCGAGCGCCGAACCGCTTCCACACCGGCCACGACATAGCGGCCATAATGAAAATCCACCGGCGTCGGCTCGCCATCGAGCAGCGCGGCGAAACCGGCTATTTCGCCGTCGATCATCGCCTGCCAATGGTCGGGGCACGGCTCCAGCCGATCAACCCAGCCCCGGCCCTGATCGAGCAGCAATTCGCCGCGATGGGAGACGCGCAACTGCCCCCCGGTACCCAGGACCTCGGTATAGACCTGCGGCGCCAGCCCCCTGGTTCCGGCGACGAGAAGCCGCGCATGCACGGGGCCGAAGCGCAATTGGGCAATGCCGAGATCGTCGGCGTCCTGCTCGGGGTGAAAGCGCGTCTCCGCCACCCCGAAGACGGTGCCAGCCCGAGCTCCGAGCAGATAGCTCACCTGGTCGATGACATGGACACCCTGGATCATCCACATGCCGCCGCCGGCCTGGCGCGATTTCTGCCAGGGGCGGCGCTGCTCGAAGGTCCAGTCGATGACCCGGCGGCTGTCCACCGCAACGATCTCGCCGATCGCGCCGTCTTCAAGCAGCCGGCGCGCCTGGATATGGGGCGGCGACCAACCCATCAGATGGCCCACCATGGCGCGGCCGGCGCTGGCTTGCGCCGCCCGGATCAGGGCGTCGCATTCGGCGACGCTGTTGGCGAGCGGCTTTTCCACCAATACGCTTTTGCCCGCCGCCAGGGTCGCCAGGGCAATTTCGAGATGGGTGGCGTGCGGCGTGGCAACGATCACCCCGCCCACATCGGCGTCGGCCAGCACCTCATCGAGGTCGCGATAGGCGCGCACGGCATATTTTTGGGCCAGCGCCACCGCGCTCAGGGGCTGGGTGCCGGCAAAGCCGGCCAGATGCAGACGCCGCTGCCGGCGAAGGGCGTCGGCATGCACATGGGCGAAGGCGCCAGTGCCGATGATGACGACGCCCGCCCCCATCAGCCTGCGCCGCCGGGCAGGTCGGCGGCCATGTCGAGGGCGGAACCCAGCAGGGTCCGCGTATAAGCGTGCCGGGGGCGCTCGAATATCTCCTCGACGGGGCCGGTCTCGACCACCTGGCCCAGATACATCACCGCCACACGGTCCGAAATCTGCCGCACCACGCCAAGATCGTGGGAAATGAAGATGATCGCCAGGTTCAGCTCGCGCCGGATTTCGGCGAGCAGCGCCAGGACCTGGGTCTGGACGGAGACGTCGAGCGCCGACACGGCCTCGTCGCAGATCAACAGCCGCGGGGAAACCGCCAGGGCGCGCGCAATGCTCACGCGCTGCGCCTGGCCGCCCGAAAGCTGGGCCGGACGGCGATCGAGATATTCGGCGGAGAGCCCGACACGCTCCAGCAGCGCCGCGGCCGCCTCCCGCGGATCGGCCGGGCGCACCAAAACATGGGTGCGCCAGCCCTCCTCGATCTGCCGGAAAACATTCATACGGGGATTGAGCGAGGAGCGGGGGTCCTGGAACACCATCTGCATGATGCGGTGCTGCTCCCGGGTCCGCCGGCGCCCCAGCACCGCGCCATCGAGCATGATCGAGCCGCTATCGGGGCGCGACAGGCCGACAAGGCATCGCGCCAGGCTGGATTTTCCGGAGCCCGATTCCCCCACGATCCCCAGCACCTCGCCCTGGGCCAGCGCCAGGTCCACCGCGCGCACGGCGGGAACCCGGCCGCTGCCGCGGACATAGGCAAAATTCAGCGCCTCGACGCGCAACAGGCTCACGGCGTTTCTCCCAGGATACGGCGCCGGACGCTGGGGACATTCATCACCAGATGGCGGGTATAGTCGTTGCCGGGCTGGCTCAATACCGCCGAAGCCGGCCCCGCCTCTACAACCCGGCCCTGGCGCATGACCACCAGATCGTCGGCGTAATGGCTCATCACCCGCAGGTCGTGGCTGATCAGGATCATCCCCATGCCGTCCTCGGCCTGCAGGCGGCGCAGCAGATCGAGCACCCTGGCCTGCACGCTGACATCGAGCGCGGTGGTGGGCTCATCGGCCAGGATCAGGCGCGGCCGGCCGGCCAGCGCCATGGCGATCACCACGCGCTGACGCTGGCCGCCCGAGAGCTGGTGCGGATACATCCGCGCCTTGCGATGCGGCTCGGGCAGATCGACCCGCTCGAGCAATTCGATGGCCGCGCCCCGGGCCTGGCGGCGCGAAAAGCCCTCGCGCCTGCGCAAGATCTCGCCCACCTGATCGTCAATGCGCATCACCGGATCGAGCGCGGCCAGGGGATCCTGGAACACCATGGCGATGGAGGAGCCGCGCAATGCGCGCCAGGAATCGCGCGGCATGCCGAGAAGATCGGCGCCCTGAAAGCGGATCCGACCCGACACCACGCGCAGCGGCTCGGGCAGCATGCCCAGAATGGACAGGGCGGTCATGCTCTTGCCGCTGCCCGATTCACCCACGACGCCAGTGGTGCGGCCCGGATGGGCGGTCAAGGAGACGGCATCGAGAATGGTCTTTTGGCCCACAGACACGGTCAGTCCGGCCATTTCGAGCAAGGCGGACGCGCCCATGGGCGCGTCCTTATGGCCGAGCAACTCGCTCATTTGGTGAAATGAATCTGGGTCAGGTCGGGCTTGTAGACGGCATCGAGCCTGACCCCTTCAAGCGCGGCGCTCCAGGCCCAGACCTGCTTGACGTCCATCGGGAACATGCCGACGGCATTGTCCCAGATGATCTTGCCGGCCTGGGCGTAAAGCTCGGCGCGGCGGGCCTGATCGGAGATCGCGCCGGCCTCGGTGAGCAGCGCATCCAGCGTCTCGTCGCAATAGGTGGTGCGGTTGGCGGCGCAGGTATAGAGCCGGCCCAGATTGTAGTCCGCATCGCCCGTATTGGTGATCACCGGCTGGACGATGGCGATATCCCAATCGAGATCGAGCAGGCGCTTGGTGCCAACGGCCGGCTCCTGCAGGTCCACCTCGCCCTTGACGCCGATGCGTGCCCAGTCGGCCAGCAGGGCATCCACCAGGGGCTTGTAGGTGGTGTTGTTCATCAACACGCCCACCGTGGTGCCGTCGAAATCCCAGCCCTTGGCCTCGAGTACGGCCCTGGCCGCTTCGGCGTCGTAGACATAGGGCGTCTGCTTGCTGGCGCCGAACACGGTGGCCGGAAGCGGGCCCTCCATCTTGCTGCCGGTATTGGGATAGAGCGCCTCGATGATGGTGTCGAAGTCGATGGCCGACCAGAGGGCGCGGCGCACCTCGACATCCTCGAAGGCGGGGCGATCCGAATTGAACCAGAGCACGATATTGGCCATGGTGGTGACGGTATCGACCACGAGATCGGGATTTTCGCTCAGCGGCGCCACCTGATCGTCGGGCAGGGTCCAGGTGAGCTGGATTTCGCCGGTTTCCAGGGCCGTGGTCCGCGCCGCCTGCTCGGGAATCATGCGGAAGGTCACGCTGTCCAGCTTGGGCGCGCCGCGCCAGTAGCCGGGATTGGCCTTGAGGGTCACGCCCTGGCTGGGATCGAAGGCGTCGACGACGAAAGGCCCGGTGCCCACGGGATTGAGGCCGAAATCGTCGCCCAGCTTTTCGGAGGGCGCGATCGCCAGCATGAAGAGCTTGCCAAGCAGCGCGCCCTGGCCGACCTCGGAGGAGATGACCAGTTCGCTGGGGCTGACGATTTCGATGGAGAGCGGCTTGAACAGGCCGGCCAGCGGGCCGGCAAGCTCGACGACGCGCTGCATCGAGGCGCGGACGTCTTCGGCGTCGAGGCTGGAGCCATCGGAAAAGCTCACGCCCTCGCGCAGCTTGATGGTCCAGCGGGTCGCGTCCTCGTTGGCAGACCATTCGGTGGCCAGAGCCGGCACATATTCGCCATCGACGAAATTGACCAGCGGCTCGAAAATCTGGGCGTTGACCTGCAAAATGCCCTGGACGTTGGTGGTGGCGCCATGCGGATCGAGATTGGCGACCGAGGCGACCGGCATGCCGATGACCAGATCCTGGGCGGGCTGGGCCAGGGCCGGCGCGGCGGCGAACAGTCCGGCCGCCAGCGCCATGGCGCTGCAGCCTCGGACGAGGCGATGGTTGATCGATACGATATTTGACATTCTAGCTCCTCCTGTTTGCCGGCCTGGATCGGGCCGGCGTCTTATTGTCTTTCGCGCCTGCTCACGAAGCGCTCGGACAGGTTGTCCCCGACAAGGCCGATGGAGACGACCAGCAGCACGAGCAGCAGGCCCGGATATGTGCTGATCCAATAGGCTTGGCCGATATGCTCGCGGCCCTCGGAGATGGTCTTGCCCAGCGACAGGGTCGAGGCGGGCAGACCGATGCCGAGGAAGCTCAGGCTCGCCTCGGTCATGACGAAGGCCGCGAATTCCAGCGTGGCGACCGTCGCGAGCGGTCCAGCCAGAAATGGCAGCACGTGGCGTATGATGATGAGCGGACGCGCCACGCCGAGCACGAAGGCGCCGCGCACCCATTCGCGTTCGCGCAGGCTCAGGGTCGAGGCGCGGCCAATACGGGCGAACACCACCCAGCGCGTGGCCACCAGAACGATGACCAGATTGACCAGGCTCGGGCCCAACAGGCCCGCGATCACGATGGCCAACAGGATGGCGGGAAAGACCAGCACGATATCGATGGCGCGCGAGATGGCCGCATCGGTCCAGCCGCCCAGATAGCCCGCCGTGACGCCGAGGGCGGTGCCCACGAGGCACGAGCACAACGTGGCCAGCGTGGCCACGAGCACCGAGGTGCGGAAACCATGCACGGCCAGGGTGAGCACGTCCCGCCCCAGCGCGTCGGTGCCCAGCAGCGCCAGCGTGCCGTCGCGCAGCAGGGTGCCCGGCGGCTTGAGCCTGTCCAGCAGGGAGCCGGCGGCGGAGCTGTAGGGCAGCACCAGGGGCGCGAGCACGGCAATGGCGGCGATCAGGCCGAAGACGCCCAGCGCGACCCAGAGGGACCAATTGACCGCCCGGTGCGGCTCGGCCGGTCCGGTCATGTCCATGCCGGGGCTCATTGCTGGCCTCCCAGGCGGATGCGCGGATCGAGGCGGGCATAGAGCAGGTCGGTCAGCAGGTTGATGAGCACCACCATGAGGGCGACGACGATGGCGATGGCCTGGACCACGGAATAATCGCGGCCCGCCACGCTATCGACCAGCAGGGAGCCGATGCCGGGCCAGGCAAAGACCGTTTCGGTGATGACCGCGCCGCCGACCAGCGTGGTCAATTGCAGGCCCGTCATGGTGACCACCGGCAACAGCGAGTTGCGCACCACGTGATCGGACATGACCTGCCGCTCGGTCAGCCCCTTGGCATAGGCCGTCTGCACGAAGGGCTCGCGCAGCGTATCGACGACGGTCGAGCGCGTGAGACGCACCACGATGGCCATGAAGGGCAGCGTCATGGTGAGGGCAGGCAGGACGACATGGGCGAAGCTGCCGGTGCCGAAGCTGGGCAGCCAGCGCAGTTGGCGCGCGAAGATCAGGATCAGGATGACGCCCAGCCAGAAGCCGGGCAGGGACTTGCCGAACAGGGCCAGGCTGGAGATGGTCCTGTCCATCGCGCCGCCGGGGCGCCGGCCGGCCAGGGTTCCCAGCGGAATGCCCAGGCCCACCGAGAAAATCGTCGCCCAGACCGTCAGTTCGATCGTGGCCGGCAGGCGTTCCAGCACCGCATCCATCGCCGGCTTGCCCAGGCGGATCGAGGTGCCGAAGTCGAAGCGCAGCAGATCGCCCAGAAAAATCAGATACTGGCTGGCCAGGGGCTCATCCAGCCCCAGCCGGGTGCGCAAGGTGGCCAGTTGCTCGGCGGTCGCCGTGGGGCCAAGCATCACCAGGGCCGGATCGCCGGGCGCCAGGCGGATAAGCAGGAAAATCAGCGTCACCGCTCCCCACACCACCAGCAGGGTCGTACCGAGACGCTTCACCATGTCCCGCCTCATGCCCCTATTCCCCGCTGCGCAGATGTCCGCCGACATCGCCTTGCATGCGCGCAAGCACCGCGCGCAACTGCTCGAGCTCGGTGGGGGAATAGGCCCGGAACGGCGCGGCCGGCGCCATCGGGGCCAGTCCCAGAAGGTGCAATGCCGCCTTCATCGCGGCGACGCCGGGCCGCAGGCTGTGAATGGCGGTGAGCGCGGTCAGCCGCGCCTGAAGGGCTTCCACCTCGTCCACCCTGCCCTCACGGGCGGCAGCGGCCAGGGCGACGCACAGGGCCGGGGCGATATTGGCAAGGCCCGGCGTTATCCCCCGCGCGCCTTCGAGCAGGGCCCAGCCCAGACGTTTCTCATTTCCCTGGCTGATGGCGAAGCCGGAATTGTCCCGGGTCGCCGCCAGGGCGTCGAGCAGATACTGATCATTGCCGCCGCTATCCTTCATGCCGACGATATGGGGCATCCCGGCAAGGCGGCCGAGCAGCGACAGGGTGATCGGATTGCCGGTATAGCGCGGAATATTGTAGACGATAACCGGCACGCCAAAGGCGGCAAAGCTGGCAAAATGGTCGGCCAGCTCGTCCTCGGTATGGATGAAATAGAGCGGAGCCGCCACGACGAGCGCGTCGGGACGGGCGGCCATCAGCGCCCGCGCATTCTCGAGGCCGATCGCGGTTCCGGCCCCGAACACCGTTACGAACAACCGGCTCCGCTGGCCCCGCATCCCGCGCCAGAGATCCGCGGTTTCCCGGGCAAAGCGTGCGGCAGCGGCGGCGGGGATCAGCGCCCCCTCGCCATTGCTGCCCAAAAGCATCAGCGTATCGATGCCTGCCGCGTCCATGGTTGCGAGCAAGGGCTTGGCCAGAGCGGCATCCGGGCGCCGGTCGGCATCCATCGGCGTCACCAGCGGCACGGTCACACCATCCAGGATATGAGGAGCTCCGGCCATCTCAATAGCCCCGGACATCGGGCCAGCGGATCTCGATCCCCTGGTGGTGAAGATGGGCCTGGAAATCGGCCAGATGCCCGTCATCGGCCTGTACCTGGTGGGGCGTCAGTCCCCTCTCGAGGCACCAGGCCGAAAGCAATCCGGCCACCTCGCCGATATTCCATTCCACCGGATGCAGGCGATAGCAGCCATTGGTGATGTGGGTGGTGCCGATATTCTTGCCGGCCGGCAGCAAATTGCGCAGGCGCTGCGGCAGCAGGGCGCCCAGCGGAATCTCGAACGGGCATGACGGCACGTCGACATAATTGTCGCCGCCGGTGGAGGGGTGCAGGTCGATGCGGTACATGCCGACGCCGATGCTGTCGCGGTAATTGAGCGCCCCGGCCTCGCCCCGCACCGAATAACTCAGATCCTGCTCGACGATGCGGGTCACTGGCAGAATGCGACGGCTTTCGCGGATATAGGGCGCCATGGCCAGGCCGTGATCGGTGCCGGTCACATCCCCGCGCAGCCGCAGCCCCTTGAAGCCATAGCCGCCATCGGTGCGCGGAGCCTCGGTCTGCAACCAGTAGAAGGCGGCATGGGACAGCTCGGCCGCCGCCTTGAGATGGCGCGCCTTTTCCACCTCGGAAACGTCGATGATCGAGCCATCCATATAGTCGATCATCGGCCAGTTCACGAGACAGATGTCGGAGGCATAGGCGCCGGGCAGGAAATTGCGCCGCGCGGCGATGCGCCGGAAGGTCCACAGATTGGAGTCGCCGGCACTGCGGCGCTGGTCGGCATCGACCAGCAGCGGATCGTCATCGGGATTGGGGGTGAAGGAGCGCTCGGTGATTTCCAGCGTACGGGGATTGGGCCCCTTCCAGCCCAATAGCGGCCCGCCCCAGAACTCGGGCTGGTAGGCGCGCCAGTAGTCATAGTTTTCCGGCTTGTCGATGGTGTGGTCGCCATCGACATGATCGACGGCGAAACAGATCGAAACGGCCTGCATGTTGTCCGGCTGGGCAGTGGCGGGCGCGCTGGGCTCGCCGGTATCGGACTGCGCCTCGAAGCCGGTGACATATTCGGCGCCGGTCAGCGGCAGCAGGTCGCCCAGCTCTGTCGCGTCGATGACATAGGGCGCCGACAGAACCAGCCGATCGCCGCTATCGCGATGCATCACGGTGACGGAGCGCACCAGATCGCCATCGACATCGGCGGCAATGGGACGATAGGGCTGGAGCACGGTCAGCCGCCCCGAACCCCGATAGGGCATCAGCATGGCCTCCATGACGGCCAGACCGACGCGCGGCTCGGCGCAGAGGCGACTGACCCAGCCGGCGCCGGGATTGAGATCGCCCCAGGCCCGGGCCGCCTCGGTCAGCGGGTAATGGTCGCGATAATATTGGCGCACGCCATTGCGCAACTGGCGATAGGAGCGGGTGACGCCGAACTGCTCGACCCAGGAGTGCTCGTCGGGCGGCACCGCCTGGCTGGTCATCTGGCCGCCGAGCCAGTCGAATTCCTCGGTCATGATGACGCTGCGCCCGGACCGCAGCGCCCCCAGCGCGGCGGCGACCCCGCCCATGCCACCACCGATGACGACAATGTCTGCGTTGAGTTCTTTAGTCATTTGGCCTGATGATTCACTGATGAGATTGGGCCGAGGGTTTCGCCCTCGACGGGTTCGCAGGGCAGCAATTGCTGCTCGACCGGCGCATCGCTTTCGACGCGGCGCACCAGCATATGAGTCGCGGCGCGCGCCATGGCTTCGCGCGGAATGAAAAGCGAGGTGAATGCGGTCGCGCTCTGCTCGGCGCGCAGGTGATGGCCCAGAACGATGATCGAGAGATCGCCGGGCACGGAAAGGCCACGCTCCCTGGCCAGACGCTCGACCCCTATCGCATCGGCATATTCGCTGAAAAACACGCAACTCGCCCCGGCCCGGCGCACCGTATCGAGCACTTCTTCGGCCGGCCGGCCCACACCGGGCAGGGTCGCCACCAGGTCGGCGCCCACCATGGCCTGCTGAAAGCCCAGCCAGCGGTCGGCGATGGATTCGGCGCCCGAATCGGGCCCGACATAGGCAATGCGCTGATGACCGAACTGCCGCGCCCGCCGCACCAGTTCCGCCGTGGCGGGTACATAGTCGACGCCGACATAAGGGACCGGCCCGCCCGCATCGTCGCGACGCCCGACGGCGACGAATGGAAAATCGCCCCGCACCAGCCGCGCCAGTTCGTCGGGATCGAAGCGGCGCCCCAGGATCAGGCAGCCATCGGCGAGACGGAGCCGCACATTGTCGCCGAAAATCTTGCGGCTCTCGCCCGCGCCGGTCAGCAGCAGCAGATCGTAGCCAAGCTCCTGGGCCGCACTTTCGATGCCGAGCAGCAAGGGCGTGAAGAAGTCGGCCTGAGCGGAGGGGAAGGCCGGCTCATAGGTGAAGACGCCCAGAATGCGGTTGAGCCCCTTGACCATGCGGCGGGCCACCGGGTCCGCCACATAACCGGTTTCGCGGATCACCTTGTTGACGCGCTCGCGGGTTTCGGCCGGAATCCGTCCGGCAGCGGCGTCGGTGGCATTCAGCACCAGCGACACGGTCGCCTGGCTGACCTGCGCCAGCCTGGCGATATCGCGCTGCGTCACTCGCTTGCTCATCGGCGTTTCCGATTTGGTTATACGTATTACTGTTAATACGCATAACCTATCGCCTTGCCGGAGTCAACGCGGGAGCATCTCCTGGATCATTTCAGCGTTTAATTGAAACGCTGAAATGATCTAAGCCTTTGTTTTATCGCGTTTCTGAACCGCAAAACCGTTTCCACTTTTGCTGGAAACGCTCTGTTGAACTGCTTGGTGGCGCCAAGCGCCTCTAGCCGGTTTCGCCCCGACATCTGGCGGTGACGCCGGGAGAGCGGGATGCGATGAGGGCAGCCTCAGTGCCGAAGCATGGCGCTGATCGCGTTAGCCGCTTCCTTGACCGCTGGAACCAGGGTCGACATCACCTCGATCTGGGTCCAGCGCTCCATATAGGCGGACAGGTTGATCGCGGCGACGGCGCTTCCCGAAAAGCCGTCGAGAATGGGCGCGGCGATCGATACGTGGCCATCATGCATGAGCTGGCGGCCGACCGCGAAACCATCGAGGCGGATCTTGTCGATCTCGGCCAGAACCTCGGCCTTGCTGGTGATGGTATGCTTGGTCCAGGGGACGATGGTGACCGAATCGACAAAGCGCCTGGTTTCCTCCGGGTCGCCGCAGGCCAGAATGGCCAGACCGGGCGCGGTGCTGACCAGGGGATAGCGCGTGCCGATGCCGACATTGACGGGCACGGCGTGATGGCCGGGCGCGCGCCCCACAACGACAAGCTCGTTATTGAGCCGCTCGGACAGATTGACCGTCTCGCCAAACCTTTCGGCCAGTTCGCGGATGATGGGCAGGGCAACATCGTGCAGGTCGGAATTGGACAGATATTCCCAGCACAGCGCCAGCGTCTTCGGCGTCAGGCGGTAGGTGCGGGTCTGCTCGTCCTTGGCCAGATAACCCAGCGTGGTCAGGGTGGACACCGCGCGCTGGGTGGCGCTCATGCCGATCTGGGCAAGCTCGGCGATCTCCTTGAGGGTCAGCCGGCGGCGGCGCCCGTGGAAACTTTCCAGCACGCGAAAACCCTTTGCCAGCGAAGCAACGAAAAGGCCGTCGTCTTTCGGGGCGAAGGTATCATGCTCAAGAGCGGTCACGTTCGTACAATCTCCAGACGGGTTCGAGCTATTTCCGCGCCATCAATTCCGCCTGGGCGTCGAGCCGCGCCCGGATGGCGGAAATGTCGGTGGTGGGAGTGGCTGCCAGAAGCTTGCGGGTATAGTCCGCCCGAGGCGCGTCAAAGACCGTCTCCACAGGTCCCTCCTCGACCACCTCGCCCTTGTACATGACCATTACTTCATGCGCCAAATAACGGACCACAGAAAGGTCATGGCTGATGAAAATATAGGTTAGCCCCATGTCTTTCTGCAAATCGGACAGCAGGTTCAGGACCTGCGCCTGCACCGACAGGTCCAGCGCCGAAACGGGCTCATCCAGCACCAGCAGCGATGGCTTGAGCATCAGTGCGCGGGCAATGGCGATGCGCTGCCGCTGGCCCCCGGAAAACATGTGCGGATAGCGGGTGTAATGGTCTTCCCTAAGCCCCACCTTGAGCAGCATTTCGAGGACGGCGGCCTCTCTGTCGCGGGCCGAAAGGGAGGTGTTGAACGAGAGCGGCTCCTCCAGCAGCTTGCCCACGGTCTGGCGCGGATTGAGCGAGCCATAGGGGTTCTGGAACACGATCTGGATCTGCTTGCGCAGGCCCTTGTCGCGCCGCAGGTCAGCCTTGCGGATGGGGGCGCCATCGAGACGCATTTCGCCGCTGGTGGGATCGTCGATCAGCGTGATGATGCGGGCCAGGGTCGACTTGCCGCAGCCCGATTCCCCGACGACCGCCAGGGTCTTGCCCTTTTCCACGCGCAGGGACACCCCCTTGAGGGCGCGAAGCGGGGCGGAGCGCCCCCACAATCGGCCGGTGGACGCGTAGTCGCGAACCAGGGACCGGGCTTCGAAAGCAGGCTGCGTCATCGCGCGCCCTCCCTGGCCAGGGCGTCGGACACGGTGGGCAGGCGCCCCCCGGCGGCGCGTTCGGGCAGGGCCGCCAGAAGCGCACGGGTATAATCGTGCCGGGGTGCAGCGAAGATCGACATCACATCGCCCTCCTCCATCTTGCGCCCGTTATACTGCACCACGACGCGGTCGGCGGTGGCGGCGACGACACCCAGATTATGCGTGATCAGCACCAGGCCCAGGCCGGTTTCCAGGCGCAGTTTCATCAGCAGGTCCAGGATCTGGCGCTGGATGGTGACATCCAGCGCGGTGGTGGGCTCATCCGCCAACAACAGCTTGGGCTTGCAGGCCACCGCCATGGCGATCATGACGCGCTGGCACTGGCCACCCGAGAGCTGGTGGGGATAGGAATTGCGCTTGGCGGCCGGGTCGGCAATCCCCACCGCCTCGAGCAGCTCGACGACGCGTTCGCGCCGCTGCCGCCCCGAAAGCCTTGTATGGGCCCTGAGCACTTCCTCGATCTGGTAGCCGATGGTGAAGGAGGGGTTAAGACTGGCAATCGGCTCCTGGAAGATCATGGAAATCTCGCGGCCGATGATCCGGCCGCGCTCACGCGCCGAAAGCGCGCGCAAATCCTTGCCGTCAAATTCCAGCCTGTCGGCCGTGACGCGCGCGGCGGGCGGCAGCAGCCCCATCACCGCCAGCATGGAGACGGATTTGCCCGAACCCGATTCCCCCACGACGGCCAGCACCTCCCCCTCGTCCACCGCCATGGACACCCCATCCACGGCCCGGAACCAGCCCTGGCTGGTGGGGAACTCGACCACGAGGTTTTCTATCGCAAGCAGGGGCATGGCCTATGACCTCTTCAGCTTGGGATCGAGCGCATCGCGCAACCCGTCGCCCACCAGGTTGATCGAGAGCACGGTGACCAGGATGGCCAGGCCGGGCAGGGTGACGACCCACCAGGCCCGCAGGATGAACTCGCGCGCCTCGGCCAACATCGTGCCCCATTCCGGCGTCGGCGCCTGCGCGCCCATGCCCAGAAAGCCCAATGCGGCGGCATCGAGAATGCCGCTGGAAAAGGACAGCGTCGCCTGCACGATCAGCGGTGACAGACAATTGGGCAGGATGGTCCGGAACATCAGATAGAAATGCCCCGCCCCCGCCACCCTGGCGCCGATGACATAGTCCTTGTCCTTTTCAGCGATCACGGCCGCGCGAGCCAGGCGGACGAAATGGGGCTGAGAAACGATGGCGATGGCGATCATGGCGTTGACCAGGCCCGGGCCCAGCACGGCCACCAGCACCAGGGCCAGAAGCAGGGAGGGAAACGCCAGGATCACATCCATGATGCGCATGACCGTGGTATCTACCCAGCCCCGGCAATAGCCGGCGACGACGCCGATCACCACGCCGCCGGTAAAGGACAGGGCGCTGACGACCAGGCCGATCATCAGCGAATAGCGGGTGCCATGGATCAGGCGCGAGAGCAGGTCGCGTCCGATGGGGTCGGTGCCCAGCAGGAATTCCGCCCGCCCGCCCATCTGCCAGGAGGGCGGCAGCAGCACCGCATCGCGGAACTGCTCGTTGGGACTAAAGGGGGCGATGAGGGGCGCAAAGATCGCCACCAGCGTCAGCGCGCAAAAAACCACCAGGCCCAGAACCGCCCCGCGATTGCGCGAGAAATAAAACCAGAAATCGGCACCCGCCGCCTGGCGGGCCGGAGCCGGCGCCGCTGCGGGCAGAACAGAACCTTGCGACATTGTCATTTTGCTCAACCTGCTAGCGAAGGCGGGGATTTGCGAGGCGATAGAGAAGATCAACGATGAGGTTCACGGCCATGACCAGCATCGAGATAATCAGCAGGGCGCCCTGGATGACCGGGTAGTCGCGGCGCGAAACCGAATCCACCAGCCACTTGCCGATGCCAGGCCAGGAAAAAATCGTCTCGGTCAGGATCGCGCCGCCCAGCAGCACCCCCAATTGCAGGCCGACCGTGGTGATGACGGGGATCAAGGCGTTGCGCAGCGCATGAACGGCGATGACACGAAAGCCGCCAAGCCCCTTGGCGCGGGCCGTGCGCACATAGTCCTCACCCAGCACTTCGAGCATGGCCGAGCGCGTCTGCCGGGCGATGACGGCAAGCGGGATCGTGCCCAGCACCAGCGAAGGCAGGATGAGATGGGACAGCGCCGAGGCCAGCGCGCCCTCCTGGCCGGACAGGGCTGCATCGATGACCATGAAGCCGGTGATCTGCGGAAAGTAATAGATGGCCGAGAGCCGCCCTGATACCGGCGTCCAGCCGAGCATGCCGGAAAACACCACGATGAGCAGCAGGCCCCACCAGAAGATCGGCATGGAATAGCCAACAAGGGCAGTGCCCATGATCGACTGGTCCCAGAAGGAGCCCTTCTTGACGGCGGCGATGATGCCGAAGGGCACGCCCAGCAGCACGGCAATGGACAGCGCGCAGACCGCCAGCTCAAGCGTTGCCGGAAACAGCCTGAAGAAGATGGTGAGAACGGGCTCCCTGGTCGAAATGGAGGTGCCGAAATCGCCCCTCAGCACGCCGGTGAGATAATTGAGATATTGCATGACCAGCGGCTGATCGAAGCCCAGCTTGCGCGCCAGTTCCGCGTGCTGCTCGGCGGTGAGCGCGCGCTCGCCCGACATCATCAGGATCGGATCGCCCGGCAGCAATCGAATGAACAGAAAGGCGGCGATGGTCACACCGATGAATGTGGGGACCAGCACCACAAACCTGCGCAATATAGTCATGACCATCCGCCCTGAATTCCAAGCTGAAGGAAAAGATATTGCCCTCCGGCGCGGACGCCGGAGGGCTGGTGTTTATTTGAGGGTCACGCCGGCCAGCGAGGAGGTGCCCACCGATGCCGGGTGATAGCCGTCCACGGCGGTGGAGATCACCGTCAGCGTCGGGGCGGAAGCGAAGGCGACCGCAGGCTTTTCCCGGGCGAACACGGCCTGAAGCTCCTTGTAGAGGGCTTCGCGCTCGGCATGGTCGGTCGATTCCGAGGCCG
The DNA here is from genome assembly GCF_034675085.1 of Devosia sp. Lineage (GTDB taxonomy): Bacteria > Pseudomonadota > Alphaproteobacteria > Rhizobiales > Devosiaceae > Devosia. The sequence continues at coordinate 7,734 of NZ_JAUCDN010000012.1, read as the reverse complement.
CGCGCAGGATGGCGTTATATTCGTCATTGCACCAGGCCCCGATATTGGACGGGCTCGGCTTACCGTTGATGTCGCAGGACAGGTAGCTGTTGGGGATCTGGCTCGGATCGGGATAATCCCAGATGCCGCCGAACATGGCCACCTGGCCTTCGCCATTGCGGGCCCGCTCGATATATTCGGCCCATTCATAGGTGACGATGTTCACCTTGACGCCCAGCTTGGCCCAGTCTTCCTGGATCATTTCCGCGGCGCGACGCCCGTTCGGCATATAGGGCCGGACGACGGGGAGAGCCCACACATCGGTCTCGAAACCATCGGCAAAACCGGCTTCGGCCAGCAGTTCCTTGGCGCGCTCGGGATCGTAGGCCGGCACTTCCAGATCGGCATTATGCCCCCAGAACGAGCTGGGGATGATGGCCACGGTCGGCTCAGCCACGCCCTGATAGACCACATCCGTCAGACGGCCGATATCGAGGCCGATGGTCAGGGCCTCGCGCACGCGCGCGTCCTGATAGCGCTCCTCGCGGAAGTTGAAGGTGAGGAAGCCGGTGGAGGCGGTGGCGGTTTCGACCAGCTCGACCTTGTCGCTCTGGCGCAGAATGTCGGCATCGGCGAGGTTGGGATAGAGCGCGATATGGCACTCGCCCGCCAGCGCGCGCTGGACGCGGGTGGAGGCATCGGGCGTGATCAGCATGACGACGGTGTCGACCAGGGGCGACTTGTCGGCGCGACCGGCCGCTTCACCCCAGGTGTCGTGGAACGCCTTGAGGCGGACCTGCGCATCCTGCTGGAAATGCTCAAGCTGGAAGGGGCCGGTGCCGATGGGCTCACGGTCGAGCTTCTCCAGAGTGCCGGCGGCCTGCATGGCATCGCCATATTCGGCCGAGATGATGCCCATGGGCTGGAAAGCCATGACGCCGAGGAAGGTGGCGTCGCGGCGCTTGAGCGTGAACGAGACGGTGTAGTCGTCGATGCGCTCGACCGATTCGAGATTGTCGCCCAGCTTGTTGACGAAGCCGATATAGGCGCCCCCGCTCACTTCATGGAACGGATGGGCCTTGTCCATCATGCGGGCAAAGCTGAAGATCACGTCATCGGCATTGAACTGCCTGGTGGGGGTGAAATCTGCGTTCCCCTGCCAGTTGACGCCCTGGCGCAGGTGGAAGGTGTAGACCTTGCCGTCCTCGGAGACGTCCCAGGATTCGGCCAGCGCCGGCTCGATGGACAGGTCCGCCTGACGGACCGACACCAGATTGTCGTAGATCTGGCTGAGCACATTGGCGGTCACGCCATTATTGGACAATTGGGGATTGAAAATCTCCGGGCTGCCCTCGGTGCACATGGTCAGCACCGACGCATTGGCCATACCCGCCGTCGCGACCGAAAGCACCAAAGCCGCCGTCAGCCGGCCCATTCCTTTTTTCATCACCTGCCGCTCCCTATTGCACACATGGATGGTTATCGATATGCGTTAGTAACAATCGCATTACGATAACAGATAGCGCATTGCGACGTTTTCTTGTCAACCCTCGAGGGTGAAAATGGTGGACAGTGTGGCGCATAGCGTCCTGGCAGATGACTTTCAGGCCCGATGCTATTGGTGGAACGACTTCGCGCCGATGCGCAGCGAAGCCAGCCTGCCCGCCCGCGCACCGGTGCTCATCATCGGCTCGGGCTTTGGCGGGCTTTCCGCGGCGCTGGAGCTGTCCAAGCGCAATGTCCAGGTGGTGGTGGTGGACGCCCATGAGATCGGCTGGGGCGCCAGTTCGCGCAATGGCGGGGGCGTCGGCGCGGCGCTGGGCATCGGCAAAAGCTTCACCGGCAAGCAGACCCTGCCCAGCAGCGTCATCCGCGAGCTTCGCACCGATGCCGGCCAGGCCTTTCCCCTGGTGCTCAAGATCATCGAGGAAGAAAATATCGACTGCCAGCTGCGCCATGCGGGCCGGTTCGTCGGCGCGGCCACGCCCGGCCATTACGAGGACATGCGCAAGCGCGCCGCCGAACTCAACGCGACCACGGCAACGAACAGCCATGTGCTGTCGCGCGAAGAGCAGCGCTCGGAGGTCGGCAGCGACTATTATTTCGGCGGCATGGTCACCGATGACGGCGCCACCATCCAGCCCGCCCTTTACGTGAAAGGGCTCATCGATGCCTGTCTGCGCCGGGGCGTGCAGTTCATCTCGAACACCCCCGTCACCAAGCTCGAACAACAGGGCAAGCAGTGGAAGGTGACCACCTCGGCCGGGAGCTGCGTGGTGGATGACGTGATCGTGGCCACCAATGGCTATACGTCCGCCGTCACCCCGGCGTTCAGCAAGCGCATCATTCCCGTCGCCAGCCATATCATCGCCAGCGAGCAACTGCCCGAAAGCACGATGAAGGAGCTGTTTCCCACCGGAAAGATGATCTCCGACAGCAAGCGGGTGCTTTATTATTACCGCCCCTCGCCGGACGGGACGCGCGTCATTTTCGGCGGCCGCGCGCGCTTCACCCAGGTCGGCGCGGAAAAGATCGGCATGCTGCTCCAGAAGGCGATGGTGGAGCGTTTCCCCCAGATCGCCGGGGTCAAGGTCAGCTATGCCTGGTCGGGGCTGCTGGGCTTCACGCTCGATGCCACCGCCCATATGGGCAAGATCGATGGGCTGCATTACTGCATGGGCTGCAATGGCAGCGGCGTCTCGATGATGACCTATCTGGGCTATCAGGTCGCCCGCAAGGTCGCCCGGGCGCGCGACTATAAATGCGCCTTCGAGAACCACCGTTTCCCCGGCCTGCCCTTCTACAATGGCGACACCTGGTTCCTGCCGATGGTGGGAAGCTATTACCGCATGCGCGACGATATCGATCGGGCATGGGGCGTTCGCACGCATAACCGACAGAGTGAGAAATAATGCTGCTACAGACGATCGAAACCCGCCCGACAAGCGCAGGCGAGGCCAGCGCACCGACGGCCGACCGCCTTATCGAGGGCAATCCGCTCTACCGGACCTGGCTGCAGGCGGAAGCCAAAGGCAATATGGAAGTGGGCGTATGGGAAGCCACGCCCGGCAGCTACAAATCCATCAAGGGCGAGGCCTTCGAATTCTGCCATATCCTGGAAGGGGTGGTCGAAATCACCCCCGATGGCAGCGACACCACCGTGACCTACCGCGCCGGCGACAATTTCCTGCTCTATCCCGGCTTCGTCGGGACCTGGAAGACCATCGAAACCGTTCGCAAGATCTTCGTCATCGCGCGCTGACGGACCTGCTCCCCAACCGCCTTCCCGGCCTCGACAGGCCGGGAAGCAAGCGATGGCGGCGCCCAGATCATTTCACCGTTTAGTAGAGACGCTGAAATGATCTAAACCTTTGTTTTATCGCGTTTCCGAACCGCAAAACCGTTTCCACTTTTGCTGGAAACGCTCTATTCGCCCATGGCGTGGGCGCGTTCGAGCGCGGCGTCCTCGCGGCTTTTGGGCGCGCCGGATTTCTTCGGGCCGCGCAGCAGCAGGATAAGCGGGATGGACGCGCCCGAGAGCAGCATCATCAGCCAGAAATCATCCAGATAGCTCAGCATGGCCGATTGCTGCTGGACGAGGCCGTTGACCATGGCCAGCACCTGCGCATTGCCATCGATCAGGCTGGGCATCTGCGCCGCGACCGCCTGGGAGGTGGCGGTCAGCCGCTCGGCCAGCTCGGCGTGATTGACCTGCATCATGCTCGAGAGCACCGCCGAAACCAGCGAGATGCCGATGCCCTGCCCCAGATTGCGCACCAGGCTGAAAATGGCGGTGGCATCGGCCCGCAGATTGGGAGCGATGGTGGCAAAGGCCATGGTGGAGAGCGGCACGAACAGAAAGCCCATGCCGAAGCCCTGCATCGCCCCGGTGGTGACGATGGGCCAATAATCCATTTCCAGATCGAACAACGTCATTTCCCAGAGCGACCAGGTCATGATCGCGGCGCCGAACAGCATCATGATGCGCGGATCGAGCCGGCCGCTCAGCCGCCCCACGATCATCATCGAGACCAGCGTGGCCAGGCCGCGCGGGGCCATGAGCAGGCCGGTGAAAATGACCGAATAGCCCATCAGGTTCTGCAAAAGCGGGGGCAGCAGGGCCAGCCCGGAAAACAGCGTCACCCCCATGACCGCCATGAACAGCGAGCCCAGGCTGAAATTGGCGTCCTTGAAGATGCGCAGATCGACGAAGGGCGAGCGGGCGGTGAGGGAATGGATGATGAAGACCCAGAGCCCGCAAACGACCAGGCCCAGCTCGATCCAGGTTTCGGCGGACTGGAACCAGGAATTTTCCGCGCCCCGGTCGAGCATCAGTTGCAGCGCGCCCACGCCCAGGGCCAGCATGCCGAAGCCGAAAAAGTCGAAACGGCGGCGGTTGATCTCGGTATTGGGCATATAGAGCGCCAGCATGACGGCGCAGAGCGCCCCCACCGGCAGGTTGACCAGGAACACCCAGCGCCAGTCGAAGCTTTCGGTGAGCCAGCCGCCCAGCGTCGGGCCGACAATGGGCGCCACCATGATGCCCATGCCGTAAATGGCCATGGCCTGGCCGATGCGCTCGCGCGGGTTGATGTTGAGCAGCACGGTCTGGGCCAGGGGCGCGATCATGGCGCCGCACAGGCCCTGGAGAATGCGGAACAGCACCATTTCGGGCAGGCTGGTGGCGATGCCGCACAGAAGCGAGGCAATGGTGAAGCCGATAACGGCGAAGAGGAAGAGCCGGCGCTGGCCGAAGCGGTCGCTCATCCAGCCGGTAAGCGGGGTGGCGATGGCGGCGGCCACGATATAGGAGGTCAGCACCCAGTTGATCTCGTTCTGGGCGGCGCCCAGGGCCGAAGCCATATGCGGCAGGGCCACATTGGCGATGGTGGTATCGAGCACCTGCATGATGGTGCCCAGCATCAGCGCCAGCGTCAGCAGCGCCTTGTGCCGGACCACCAGGGTGGGCTGGGAAAGGACCTCCGCCATGGCTACCTGCCGGTGAGCCGATCAAGGGTGGAATGGCCGGTGTCGACGCTGACAAGGGCGCTCATGCCCGAGCGCAGGCCGGCCTCGCTATCATCCGCCGCAAAGGCGATGCGCACCGGCACGCGCTGCACCACCTTGACCCAGTTTCCGGTGGCGTTCTGCGCAGGGATGAGGGCAAATTCGGAGCCGGTGGCAGCGCCGATCCCCATCACCTCGCCCTCGAGCGGGCGATCGGGGAAGGCGTCGATGCGGATCTCGGCCGGCATGCCGACGCGCAGCGCGCCCAGTTGCGTTTCCTTGAAATTGGCCTCGACCCAGACCTCGCCGGTTTCCACCAGGCTCGCCATGGTGGCGCCGGCGGCGACGAACTGGCCGACATTGAGGCTGGAGACCTGGCTGACAATGCCATCGGCTGGCGCGGTGACCTCGGTCTTTTCGAGGTTGCGCTCGGCCAGCTCGACCTGGGCGAGGGCGGCCAGCACCGCCGGATGGCTGTCGGTGGGGATTTCGGGATCGCCGGCCAGGGCGGCCACGGCGCTGGCCACCTGCTGGCGGGCGGCGGTCACGGCGTTTTCGGCCTGTTGCAGCGCCAGCTTGGGCTGGTCGAGGCTGGAGGTGGACGACACGCCCTGATCGACAAGGCTCTGCTGGCGGGCATAGGAGGCCTGTTGCAGCGCCAGGGTGGCCTCGGCGGCGGCAAGCCCGACCTGGGCGGTGGCATGGCTGACCTTGAGCTGCTCCACATTGACGCGGGCCGAGCCCAGCGCCGCCCGGGCCTGGTCGAGTGCGATGCGATAGCTCTGCGGATCGATGGCGAACAGCAGCTCGCCCTGCTTCACGCTCTGGTTCTCGCCCACCTGCACGGCGATGATGCGGCCGGCGATATCGGCGGAAATGGCGATCTTGGCCTGGCGCAGATAGGCATTGTCGGTTTCCTCATAGCGTCCGCCATTGAGGTAGAACCAGCCACCCACCAGCAGCAGCACAAGGGGCAGGGCCAGCATGAGCAGGCCCCGGCCGCCAAGCCTTTTCCGGCGCGTCGGGGGCGGAGCGGGGGCCGCTTCGGCCTGGGGCAGCGTCACCACCTCGGCATCGGTGGCTTTGGGGGCTTGCGCAGTCATTTGAAGATGTCTTTCCCGGCCGAGGGGCCGCCAGGCGAAGCGCCTGGGCTTCGCATCCAGATTGGGTGCGCAGGCCTATACTCAGTCTGGAAATAAAAATCAATGCTAAGAGCAGGTATCTGCTCTGCGCATTTTATAACAAGCCCAGATGGGTGGCCAGTTCGCGCGCGGCGGCGCCGCCGGCGCGGTTGGCGCCGATGGTGGAGGCGGAGGGCCCGTAGCCGACCAGATGAATGCGCGGATCGCGGGCCACCCTGGTGGCGAGCCGGCCTTGCTTGGGGATGCCGCCGCGCGGCTCGCGCAGGCCCAGCGGGGCGAGATGGTCGAGGGCGCTGCGAAAACCGGTGCACCAGAGAATGGTGTCGACCGCAAGTTCGCGTCCATCGGCCCAGCGCACGCCGCTGGGGGTGATGGCGGAGAACATCTCCTGGCGGTCGAGCACGCCGCGCCGGCGCATGGCCTCGATGGCCGGGGTCATGGGCAGGCCGGTCACGGACACCACCGAAGCGGGCGGCAGGCCGGCGCGCACCCGCTGCTCGACCAGTGCGACGGCGGCGCGGCCCGCTTCCGCGTCGAAGGGCCCCTCGCGGAAGCGCGGCGGGGTACGCGTGACCCAACTGGTGCGGGTGACGCGGGAAATCTCGTCGAGCAGTTGAATGGCGGAAATACCGCCGCCGACAATGAGCACGTGTTGGCCGGCAAAAGCGTCGGCGGAAACATAGTCGCTGGTGTGGCGCTGGCGGCCTTGAAAGAGGTCGCGGCCGGGATAGTCGGGAATATAGGGCTTTTCCCAGGTGCCGGTGGCGTTGACGAGGCCGCGGGCGGAAAACAGGCCGCGCTCGGATTCGACCCGCAGCCGGGCGCCGCGATCGCAGACCACCGCCACGCGGGCGGGGCGCAACACCTCAAGGCCGAAATGGTCCTCATAGGCGGAAAAATAGGCGGGCACGGCGATGGAGGCCTGGACGCTGGCATCGCCACCGGCGAAATCGGCGAAGGCCAGGCCCGGCAGATCATGGACGCGGTTGACGGTGGAAAGCGTCAGCGAGGGCCAGCGATATTGCCAGGCGCCGCCGGGCCGCGGCGCCGCATCGAGAAGGATAAAGTCGCGGCGCGGCACGAGGCCCAGCTGGCGCAGGTGCCAGGCGGCGCTGAGGCCGGCCTGGCCGGCCCCGATGACGACGATATCGAGCTTGAGCGCGGCGCGCGCGCCCTTGATGGTTTCGGCCATGCCGGCTCCCTCTGCTGGCATGGATATAGGGCGTTTGCGCGCGCCGGCCTATCCCCTGGCGGAACAGCAGGGCCTATGGCTGGATGGCGTTGCCTTCGGCGTCGAAGAGGTGGATGCGCGCGGGATCGATAAAGGCGGGAATGGTGGCGCCCAGCGTGACCTGGCGCTGGCCTTCCAGCACGATATTGAGCGGCTGGCCGTCGCCGGTGGTGGCATAGAGAACGGTCTGGCCCCCGAGATTTTCCACCAGATCCACCCGCACATCGGCCAGCTTGACCCCGGAGCCCTCGGCGATGGTGATGTGTTCGGGCCGGGCGCCCAGCGTGGTGGCCCCGGCGCTGGCGCGCGCCAGCGACAGCGTGGTGGCCGCGACCGACAGGCCCTGCCCCTCGCGGCGGGCGGCGCGGAAATGCA
>NZ_JAUCDN010000011.1:0-25654 GCF_034675085.1 Devosia sp. | reverse complement strand
GTGCTGCTGGTCATCGGCTGCGGCTATGCCTGGCTCGCCTCGGCGGCGCGCGACATGTTCACCAGCCCCAGGGCCCTGGGCCGCCTCAACAAGACGGCAGGCGTCATGATGGCGACTGCGGCCGGCCTGGTCATCTGGCAGCACTGACCGGTCTCCGGCTTGCTTTCGGGCAAAGTCGGACATGCCCTGGCCTGGCATGATAGGCTGATCTTGCCTGCCTGTTCGTGTGGAGCGTTTCCTTGACGCAGTTTCTTCTCGCCCTTGCCTTCTTCATCGCGCTCCATTCCATCCCCGCCATCCCCGCACTCCGCCATAAGCTTATCGCACTGCTGACCCGGCGCGGCTATCTGGTGCTCTATTCCCTGGTCTCCATCGCCGCCTTGGGCTGGGTGTTCCATGCCGCCTTCAAGCTCGACTATGTGGAACTGTGGTCCCCTGCGGCCTGGCAGGCCTGGGTGCCGATCATCTTCACGCCCATCGCGCTTTTCCTGCTGATCGCGGGCCTTGTCAGCGCCAATCCCGCCTCCATCACCATGCGGCGGGGGGATGCCCGCCCCGGCGCCATCACCACCATTACCCGCCATCCCGCGCTGTGGGGGTTCCTGCTCTGGGCGCTGAGCCACGTCGTGGCCAATGGCGATCTGCGCAGCCTGTTGCTGTTCGGCGCCTTCGGCCTGTTCGCCATTTTCGGCATGGCCATGGCCGAGAAGCGCGACCGCTCGGGGATGAAGGCCACCACGTCCATTCTGCCTTTCGCCGCCATCCTGTCCGGCCGGACCAGCCTGCGCATCGATGCCGCCATGCTCATCGCGCTTGCGGCCACCATTCTGCTGACAGCCTGGCTGCTGGCAGGCGGCCATGGCGCCCTCTTCGGCGCCGATCCGCTGCTGATGACCACGATCTGAACCCTTGCTCTCTTCTCCTTGCCGTTCGAGGCAGACAGAGGAGAGATAAAACGATGAACCTGGTCCGCCGCGCCCCGGGTGCAGCAGCTTTGTTGCGGGGCTTTACAACCATCGCCACCCAGAAACCTCGTTTTCCCTTGTTCCCTCCTTCACATCACCGTAAATTTCCGCGGAGGAGAAACGCGTGAAAAGCAAAACGGCCACGTTGATTGAAGTCGCAAAGCTGGCCGGAGTCTCCACGGCCACGGTCAATCGGGTCCTCAAGCAGCAAGGCTACGTCTCCGAAGAGGCCCGCAGGAAAGTCGAGGCGGCGGTGGCCGCCACCAGCTATCGGCCCAATGTGGTGGCTCGCGGCCTGCGCACACGGCGCAGTTCCACCATCGGGCTGATGCTTACCGCCATCACGGTCAATCCCTTCTTCGTCGGCGTCGCCCATGCCGTGGAGGCGGCGGCCATTGCCGCAGGCTATCGCGTGGTGATCTTCAACCATGGCGGCCATGAGGATTACGAGCGCCACGGGGTAGAGGCCTTCATCGCCCAACGCGTCGATGCGGTGCTGTTTTGCACCGCCGCCAGCCCTCGAAACGTCGAAATCCTCGCCGCCGCCGGCATTCCCGCCATCGAGATCGAGCGCTCATCGACCCCTTCGGCCAGCTTCGTGCGCGTCGACAATTATGTGGGCGCCCGGGCGGCAATAGACCATCTGGTCGGGCTGGGCCACCAACGCATCGCCTTTGTCGGGGGCGACCCCGGCCTCTATCCCCAGGACGCAACCCGCAGGCGCTCGGTGGAGGAAGACAGGCTCGGCGCCTATCATGACGGCATGCGGGCCCATGGCCTAACACCCGATCCCGCCCATATCCGGCTCGGCCAATACTATGATCTGGCCAATGATGTTTCGGGCCGGGAGGGACGTCAGCATGCCGAAGCGCTCATGGAATTGGCGCACCCGCCCACCGCGATCTTTTCCACCTGCGACATCCTCGCCGTGGGTGTGCTGCAAGCGCTCTACAAGGCTGGCAAGCGCGTGCCCCAGGATATTTCTGTGGCCGGATTCGACGATACGCTTGCTGCGTATCTCGCCCCGCAGCTGACCACCGTCGCCCAGCCCGTCGCCGCGCTGGGAAGGCATGGATTCGACATGGCCCTCGCCGCGATCGAAAGCAGGGAAATGCCAAACGAAATCGTTCTCGCGACCCACCTTGTCATTCGCCAGTCAACCGGGCCGGCAGCGCCAACCGGGTCAAATTGACACAGCGGAAACCTCGTGTTAACGATTAAGTATGTCAACGATGACATATGCGCTTTTCGGGAAAAAAGCGCGGCTCGCAACGAACGAGTTCAATGGGAGGAATTTCATGCGGCACAGCTTGCTCGCGGCGACGGCGCTCGCCACTACGCTTTTTTCTGCCCCTGCCTTCGCCGAGACGGTGACCTTCTGGCAGTTCTCCACCAACCCCAATGACATTGCCGCCTGGGAAGGCATTATCGATGCCTTCGAGGCCAGCCATGAGGGTATCGATGTCGTCATGGAAATCGTGCCCTGGTCCGAGCAGCAGCAGCGGCTGGTGACCGCTCTGACCACGGGCGGGCTGCCCGATGTCTCCATGCTGGGCAACAATGTCGTCGCCCAGTTCCAGGCCATCGGCGCACTGGCTCCGCTCGATGACGCCTTCGCCGCCTATGATGCCGAGCACGGCACCAAGGTGGCCGACGACATCTGGCCCGGCGACAAGGGCTACTACAATCTGGGCGGCCATTGGTGGGCCTCGCCCATCGCTGTGGAAACCCGCGCTCTCTACTACCGCAAGGACCTTTTCGAAGCGGCCGGGCTGGACCCTGCCAAGCCGCCCCAGACCTGGGAAGAATTGCGGGCTACCGCCAAGACATTGACCGAGGGCACCCCCGACGGGGTTTACGGCATCGCGCTTTCGACCAGCCTCGACTATTTCACCGTCCACAACTTCATGAGCGCCTATCTCGGCTATGGCGCGCGCATGCTGGCGGAGGACGGCACCTGCGGCTTCGATACGCCTGAATTCCGCGCCGCGCTCGATGTCTATACCGGCATCGCGCTCGACGGCTCGACCCATCCGGACGCGGCCAGCATGGATGGCAACACCTTCCAGCGCGGGTTTCTCGACGGCCGCTACGGCATGATCCTCATGCATCCCAGTCTTTACCGGGATCTTCAGACCGAAAAGCCGGAATGGCTCGATTCCGTCGACATCGCCATGGTGCCCGCCGGCCCGGTCAACCGCTCGGGTTTCCTGGGAGGCTGGCCGCTGGTGATGTGGAACGCCTCGCAGGCCAAGGACGCGGCCGGCCAGTTCATCATGTTCGCCACCCATGGCGACGCCTTCAAGGACCTGGCGATAGCGGGTGGCTTCATTCCGGGCAGCATATCGCTGGCCCAGGGCGAGCCCTGGACGGCCTTCCCCTATCCGCTCTTCGTCGAGCAGCTTCAGGACGCTCGTCCCTATCAATATCCGAGCGAAGCCATCCCGCAGATGGGCCAGCTTGAGGTCGACACCATCCAGAAGGCCGTGCAGGCCGTGGCCCTGGGCCAGAAGGATATCGACCAGGCCACCACCGATCTCTGCGCGGACATCAACGCAGTGCTTGCCCGCTAAGGGCTGCCCCCGGGCGGTGTCAACCTCCCGCCGCCCGGGGATTTCTTTCTTTTTCCTGTGAAGGCCAGGCCATGACCTTTCCTGCATCAGAGAGCCTGCGGCGGCCATTCGGCGAAGTGGCCCTGCCCTACGCGCTGGTGATGCCGGCCGTGTTGGTGGCTCTGGCCATCGCGGTCCTGCCGCTGCTTTACGCGCTCTGGCTGTCGTTCCAGGATTGGTATCTGCTGCGCAATCCGCAACCCGTCTGGGGTGGGCTGGTGAATTTCCAGGCCCTCTTTGCCGATGCCGCCCTGTGGCGCGCCTTCGGGCGCACCTGGATCTGGACGTTGGGCACTGTCGCCGTCGAGGTCGCCCTGGCCTTGCCGCTGGCTCTGCTGCTCAACCGCGATACCCCCATCGCGCGCATGGCCTCGGCGCTGATCCTGCTGCCCTGGGTCATGCCCTTTGTCGTTCTGGGCTATGGCTGGCGCTTCCTGCTCGACAGCGAGGCAGGCCCGCTGCATCCGGTGTTCCAGTATCTCGGCCTGGCCGGCAATAGCTCCATTCTCAACGACCCGACCATGGCGCTGGTCATTATCATCTTCATTTCCGGCTGGAAGGGCATGCCCTTCATGGTCCTGGCCCTGCTGGCCGCGCTCAAATCCATTCCGAGCGAGCTTTACGAAGCCGCCGCAATGGATGGCGCAGGGCCCGTGCAACGCTTCACCAGCATCACCCTGCCCTCTATCCAGAACACCATGCTCATCATCGGGCTGGTGCTGGGCATTCTGGCTTTCTATAGTTTCGACCTGCCCTGGATCATGACACGGGGCGGCCCGCAGGATGCCACCACCATATTGGGCATCTCCATGTTCAAGGCGGTGTTCACCGATCTGCGCCCGGCCTATGCGGCGGCGATCAGCGTGGTGATGCTGGCCATTCTCGCCGTGGTCTCCTTCCTCTCTCTGCAATTGCGGAGGCGGAATTGACCAGCGACAACCGGCTGCGCGATATCGCGCTCGATATCCTGACCATCGCGCTCCTCGCGCTGGTCCTGCTGCCCATCATCTGGGTCTTTATCGCTTCCATCCGGCCCAACGCCGATATCATGACGCGCAGCCTCATCCCAACCCGCGTCACTTTCGACCACTTCGCCAATATCTTTTCGCGCAGCGATTTCCTCATTGCGCTGCGTAACAGCCTGCTGGTGGGCGCTATAGTGGCCCTCTGCACTGTCATCATCGCCGTTCCCGCCGCCTTCTCGCTCAGCCGCTTCACCTATCTGGGGCGTGATTTCATCGGCTTTCTCATCCTGGCGACGCAAATGCTGCCCGCCGTGGCGGTATTGGTGCCCATCGTGGTCATCATCCGTTCCCTGGGCCTCGCAAACACGCTGACGGCGCTGACCTTCACCCATTTGGCGCTGGGCCTGCCCATCGCCGTCTGGATGCTCAAGGGCTATATCGATGCAGTGCCGCGCGAACTCGAGGAGGCATCGATCATCGATGGCAGCTCGCAGATCGGCGCCATGGTTCGTATAACCCTGCCCTTGATCCGCCCCGCCGTGGTGGCGGTGGGCACCTTCGCCTTCGTGCTCTCCTGGGGCGAGTTCATTCTGGCACTGGCCCTCATCACCAGCGCCGAGGTCAAGACACTGCCCCTGGCGCTGCAAAACCTGTTCGATCCCTATTCCTTCAGCTGGGGCGTGGTCATGGCCGGCGGTGTTGTCATTGCGGCCCCAACCGTCCTGCTCTTCCTTCTCTTCCGCAATCAACTCGTCGGCGGGTTGACCGCTGGCGGCATCAAAGGGTGACGATCTTGTCGCTGACGACCCAATCGCTCTATTTCACCGGGCCCCGCGCCGTTGAAGTCCGTTCTGAAACGCTGGATGGCCCCGGCACCGGCCAGGTTCTGCTCGATCTTCTGGTGTCCGGCATCAGCGCCGGCACCGAACTCAACGTCTTCCGCGGCCTGGCGCCGCAATGGCGCCAATCCATGGACCCCAGGACGCGTCTCTTTTCCGATGCGCATGGTTCGGACTGGACCTGGCCGGCGCGCTATGGCTACGCCGCCGTAGGGCGGGTGGCCGAGCTCGGCACACAGGTCGAGAATTTGCGCAAGGGCGACCTCGTCTTCGCCTATGTGCCCCATGGACGCCACGCTGTTGTCAATGAGAATGCCGTCGTGCCGCTGGGCGATCTCGACGACGCGGAAATCGGCGTCTTCTATGCCAATCTCAACACCGCCTATAATGGCGTTCTGGACGCCAATATCCCGCTGGGCGCCGATGTGGTGGTGAGCGGCCTTGGCGTAATCGGCCAGCTTGTCACCCGCCTGCTGGCCCGCAATGGCGCCCGCCAGATCATCGCCGTGGATGGCATTGAGCCGCGCCGCAATGCGGCCCTTGCCGGCGGAGCAAGCCTGGCCCTCAACCCGTTCGACGGCCCGGTGGCCGAGCGCGTTCGCGACCTTACCGAAGGACGTGGCGCCGATGTGGTGATCGAGGTTTCCGGCGCGGCTCCGGCCCTCAACGAAGCCATCCGCACTGCCGGCTTCAATGGCACGGTCGTGGCTATGTCCTGGTATGGCGGCACCTTCGAGAGCCTCAGCCTTTCGGGTGAATTCCACCATAACCGCCCCCGCATCCTCTCTTCGCAGGTGGGCACGGTGAACCCGTTCCTGGGCCCACTATGGTCGGTCGGGCGGCGCGGCAGGATCGCTCGCGAATATCTGTCCGCACTGGCGCCCGACCTCAAGGGCTTCATTACCCACCGCGTACCCCTCGCCGAAGCCGCGCGCGGCTACAGCCTGCTCGACCAGGGCTCGCCCGAGGTGATGCAGGTTCTGATCGACTATCGCTAACTCGAACGCCCGGTCAAAATATGAAACTCTCCGCCTGCATTGAATGGCTGTTCTCAGACGCCAGCGACGATTTTGCCGAACGCATCAGGCTGGCCAAGGCGGCCGGGCTTGATGCCGTGGAGTTCTGGTTCTGGTCCAACAAGGACCTCGACGCCATTGCGGCCGCTTTGGACGAGACGGGCCTGCCCCTGAGCGGCTTCGTCGCCGAACCGATGATCGCACTCACCGATCCGGCCAATCATTCGGCATTCCTCGCCGGTCTCAAGACCTCGATGCAAACCGCACAACGGCTGGGCGCCAGGGTGCTGATCGCGCAGGCGGGCGACGATCTTCCGGGCCGGACGCGGGAGGAGCAGCATGCCGCCCTGGTCGAGTGCCTCAAGGCCGCCGCCGGGATATTGGAGGGAAGCGGAGTGAGGCTGGGCGTCGAGCCGCTCAACACGCTCATCGATCACAAGGGCTACTATCTTTCCTCCACACGGGAAGCGCTCAACATCATCGACGAGGTCGGCCGCCCTGAGATCGGCATCGTCTACGACCTCTACCACTCCTATGTCATGGGCGAGAAAATCGAGGAGGTACTGAAAGACCGCGTTTCGCGAGTATTGCATGCTCACGTCGCCGACCATCCGGGCCGCAACGATCCGGGCCATGGCAAAATCAACCTCGGCAAGCGCCTCGCCTGGCTCTACGACAACGGCTATTCGGGCGCCGTAGGCCTCGAATATCGCCCGGATGGCTCCACCGCCGATGCGCTGCAAAAGGTCCGCGCCACTCTCAACGACACCACCGGCTGACGGAGCGCTTGCCCATGTCCGACATCAAGGTCACCCACCTTCACAAGAATTATGGCTCGGTGGAGGTTCTCAAGGATATCAATCTCGATATCCGTTCGGGCGAATTCGTGATCTTCGTCGGCCCCTCCGGCTGCGGCAAGTCCACCCTGCTGCGTTGCATTTCAGGTCTGGAAAGCATTACCTCCGGCATACTCGAAATCGACGGCCGGGTGATGAACCGCATTCCCGCCAGCAGGCGCGGCATCGCCATGGTGTTCCAGTCCTATGCGCTTTATCCGCATATGAGCGTGCGCGAAAACATGGCCTATTCCATGAAGCTGCGCCGCGCTCCGCGCGCCGAAATCGCGGCCCATGTGGCCGAAGCCGCCCGCAAGCTGCAATTGGAGCCCTATCTCGATCGCTATCCGCGCGAACTTTCCGGCGGCCAGCGTCAGCGTGTCGCCATCGGCCGGGCCATCGTGCGCAATCCCAAGGTCTTCCTTTTCGATGAGCCCCTTTCCAACCTGGACGCCGCGCTGCGCGTGGCCACGCGGCTGGAAATCGCCCGGCTCAAGGCGGACCTGCCCGAAACCACCATGATCTATGTCACTCATGATCAGGTCGAGGCCATGACGCTGGCCGACCGCATCGTCGTGCTCAATGCCGGGCGGGTCGAGCAGATGGGCACGCCGGTCGAACTTTATGAGCAACCGCAATCGCTCTTCGTCGCCCGCTTCATCGGATCTCCACAGATGAACCTCATCGGAGGCGACATCGCCGCCGCGCTGGGCGCCCACACCATCGGCATCCGCCCGGAGGACATGACACTGGGTGCCGGACCGCATGAAGGCAAGGTGACCCATATCGAATATCTGGGTGCAGACACCTTCGTCTATATCGAGGACCAT
Source organism: Devosia sp. (assembly GCF_034675085.1). GTDB lineage: Bacteria > Pseudomonadota > Alphaproteobacteria > Rhizobiales > Devosiaceae > Devosia. Next base: position 17,591 of record NZ_JAUCDN010000011.1, on the reverse strand, counting down.
CCACCACATCTGCTGACTATACGGCTCGCCGGCCAGCCAGCACCGGCCGTAGGCGAAACCATTCGGTTCGACTTCAACGCAGACAAGGCTCATAAATTCGGCGCCGACGGCCAGAGATTGCCCTGAACCTCTATTGGCTTCGCGTCGACCGTAAGGATCAGCCCTGCGCTTTCAGCTCGCGCTGCGCGCAAATGGCGTCGGCGACCCGATCCAGCCTCGGATAACTGCCCCCTGCGCCTATGGCGACATACCCTGGGCACTGATGGGCCGGGGCAGCCTTGGAGACCTTTCCCAGCGTCAAGGGTCGGTAGCTGCCGCCGGCGTTGCGCAATATCAGAATAGCGGCGGTGACATCCCAGGGATTCACCCCAAAGCCGGCTGCGGCATCGCACCATCCCGCCGCAACATGGGCCAATGTCAGCGCCGCACTTCCCGGCCGGCGCAGGGTGGAGAAGGTTTCCGCCAGGTCACCGAAATGGGCAAGCGCCGCTGCCTTGCCGTCCAGTCGGAAATCGCGCGCCACGGGGTAGCCGGTGATAAGGGTGGCGTGAGCCTCATTGGCGATGGCACGCGAACGGATCGCCTCGCCATTGAGCCAGACGCCTTTCCGGTCGGCGGAAAACATGTGGTCGGCGATGGGGTCATAAACGGCGCCGGCAACAATCTCCCCATCCACGACCGCACCGATGGAAACGCACCAGAAAGCCAGGCCCCGCGCAAAATTGGATGTGCCATCGATCGGATCCACATACCAATGGACGCGCCCCTGCCCCACGCTGCCGCCCTCTTCACCCAGAAGGGTCGAATCTGGCGCTTCTGCAAGGATGTAATCGCGGATGATCGCTTCGCTCTGCTTGTCGTGAACCGTCACGACATCATGCAGGTCCACCTTGTAGTCCACCGCCATATTGGAACGAAACGCATCCCTGAGCGCCGGACCAACTTTAAGGGCCGCCTTTTTGGCGATGTCCATCAGGCGGGTCGATTCCTCAACGCGTTCGTCTTTCAGCGGATCCAAAAGCACAATCATCCCCCATTCGTATCTGTCATGGCCCTTGGCAGGAACCAAAGAAGCTGGCGGCCCCAACTGAGGGGCCGCCTCGTTGTTATTTTTTGTAATTGATGGTCCAGAAATCCTGCCAATCCTGGCGGGTTTCCCAGTCGTCCAGGCCCGTGGACGCATCATAGGGAAAGAGAGCATCAAGATGGGCGGCGAGGCCCGACGGCTCGCTATCGGGGATCTTCACGTCCGAATTGGTGGAAATCTTGCCATCCGCCACCTGCGGCGCAATGCCTTCCTCGGTGAGGATGTAGTGGATGAACAGCCTTGCAGCACTCGGGCTATCCGTTTTTGTCGCCATCAGGCCCAGCTTGGTGTAGGTCCAGCCGGCCCAGGGCGTCATCTCTGCACAGAGGCCGAGCTTGTACCCCTTGTCCGCATTATCGCGGAACTTGGCCGAGCTGAGCATGCCAAAAAAGGGCTCGGCCTGCCCCGGGGCCCCCACAGCCTCAGCAACCGGGTCATCTCCATCAGTTACCAGCGGCGCGTTGCCAGCGAAGGCCTTGAGCCATTGCTTGGTGGCGCTTTCAGTGCTGGTATCCAGATCAGCCCCGAAATGCGCCTTATAGGCTGCCGCGATCTCGGCGTCGGCATGCGTTTCCAACTGGTTGAACCAGTCCGTATACGTGCCCTTGGTCAGCGGATCGACAAAGGCGACCTTGGCCCGCCATTCCGGCTCGGTCAGTTGCCACAGATTGGTCACCGGGCAGCTCTCGTAGACCTCGGTATTGTAGGCCCACACGTTGGCGTTGGTCGAAATCGCCAGGGGATTGCGGAACATCGGCGGGATCTTGTCGGCCAGGTCGGGCGGCATCCAGCTTTCGACGAAACCGTTCGGCAGCAACTGCGCCAGGGCCGCCGGCGTGTCGGTAATCAGCGCCACATCGCCAATCACATTATTGGCCTGGCTCTCCCGGATAATCATTTCCAGCTGGCTGTTGGCGGAGACCTTCTGGCCGATGGCCTTGACGCCATATTTGGCTTCGAAATTGGCCGCCATGTCGACGATCTTGCCGGTGCTGTCATAGATCGTGAGTGGCGGCTCGGCCTTGGCCGCTGCGATCATCGCATCCAGATCAAGCGTTTGCGCCATTGCCGGCACCGACACCAGGCAGGCGGCGACCGACACCTGCAATGCGCGAATATATACCCTCTTCAATTCCCATCCTCCTCATGGCTGCGCCGCTTCCTCATGCGACGTCGGGACCAAATGCAGAAATCTTTGGCTTATTGGTTCTGCATGGCCCGGAGAATGAACCTTATTGCAATTGATTGCAATAGAGCGTCCATCAGATGGAATTTACAAAAATTCATCTATATCAGTATATTAACAGAACTCCGCCAAAAAAATTACACACTAAAACGCCGAGGCTATGCAACCCATTGCATAAAAATCTGTGACCAGATCGTTGCATCGCGCGCTCTTCCACGCCCAAGCATCAACACTGCCGAGGTTATTTCGCCTTGAGATCGCGCAGGCGGCTCTCGTCGATCAGGCCGAATTCTTCCAGTATCGGATAGGCGACCGACATCAGATGCGCATTGACCTGCTTGAGGTCCCTTAACAGGTCCAAATGGATGGAACTCGTCTCGAGGCTCTCCATGCGCCCCTCACGCATGCGGGCGATGTGCAGGTCGGACGATCGCGCCTCGAGCTTGCGAATTTCAATCTTGTGAACCAGCAACCGCCTGGCGATATCGGGATCGCGCGACATGAAAATGGCTTGAGCCATTTGCAGGTTTTCCTGCGTGTATATGAAGAACTCCGAGATTTCCGCCAACCCTTCCTTGGACATGGAGAGTTTCTTGCGAGCCTTCTTTGCTGCAATTTCCGCCAATCCACGCTTGATGATGTCCCCCACATGTTCGAGATTGATGGCGTAGGAAATGACTTCATCCGCCCGGCGGGCATCGTCCTGCTCCAGATCGAAGCGGCTGAGACGCGCAACGTAAAGCTTGATCGCCTCATGCAGCCTGTCCACGTCCGCCTCCAGCCGCGCCACCTGCGCATACGGCGCCTCGTCTGCCTCCTGAAGCGAGATAAGCGCCTGATCCAGCATGGCCCCGATCAGATCGCCCATGCGCAAAGTCTCGCGCGCGGCCACGGCGATGGCCATGTCGGGCGCCGACATCAGTCCTTCATCCAGATAGGTCTCGGAATCGCCGCCCGGCCCGGCGCGGTCGGGCAGCAGCACTTCAGCCAACTTCGTCAGGGGGCCGAGCAGGGGCAAGAATAGCGCCAGCAGCACGGCGCTGAATCCCAGATGGGCCGAAGCCACGAAAGCTGCTGGATTGGGCGCAACAAGCGCCAGAACGGCGGAAAGCGGCTGGGCGAAAACCAGCACCACCAGCGCACCAGATGCCCGCACCAGCAGATTGCCCAGCGTAAGGCGGCGCGCCGGCAAGCCTTCCGCGCGAACCGCCAGATAGGGCGGAATCGCTCCTCCGAGATTGGCGCCGGCAACCAGCCAGAGCGCCAGCACCGGCTCCACCACGCCCGCGGCAGCCAGCATCATCACCAGAATGACGACGGCGAGTGAAGAGGACGCCACCACCGCCAGGCCAGCAGACAGCAACAGGGCAAACACCGGAGCATCGCCCAGAGCCGAAAGCACGGTAATCACGGTTTCGGATTCCCTCAGCGGCTCGGTCGCATTTCCCAGCAATTGCAGGGCGAGCAGCATCAGGCCGAGGCCGATGATCGCCCTGCCGAGATTGCGGTTGCGACTGCCATGCGAGGAAGAGAACAGCACCACGCCGACAAACAGAAAGCCGCTGCCGACCCAGTGAATATCGGCGGACAGAATCAGGGCGACGACAGCGGTTCCAAAATTGGCACCCAGCATCATGGCCTGGGCAGGCCGAAGGCGGATAATGTCACGCGAGGTGAAGGACGCAATGATGACGGCCGTGGCCGTGCTCGATTGCAGGCCGAGGGTGACGAGAAAACCCCAGAAGGCTGCCAGAAAGCGATTTGCGGTGCTGCGCCCGAGCCGTTGCCGCAGCGCTGCGCCATAGGCGCGCAGGACACCTGTCTTGATCATGCGCAGGCCCCAGAGAAGCAAGGCCGCTGCCCCAAGCAGGTCGACAAGTCTTATGGTGGATTCCAAAATCCCGCCCTCGCTTTCGACGATTTGCACTAATCGGAGGCGGAGGGTGACATGCATTGCACAGCTTTGCAATACAATCCCGATCATGTTAGAACCAACAGCAGTCCGCCGACTGCTTCACGGACGGGACTTTCTTGTATTTTCAGCGGTTCCGCTGAAGCATTCCGGATAGGCAGAGCCATGACTCTCCGGTAACGAGTTGACGGAAATTTGTGCAACGGCTCAGCCGGCGCAGGAGAAACAGACATGTCCAAGCCCAAGACGAAGACGCGAAAAGCCTCGGTCAGCGCCGACAAGGTCGCCGAACTCGCCGGCGTGTCCCGTTCAGCCGTTTCCCGCGCCTTCACCGACGGCGCTAGCGTGTCACCCGAGACCCGAGCCAAGGTTCTCGCGGCCGCGGCTCAATTGGGTTATCACGTCAATCATCTGGCGCGCGGTCTGCTGTGGCATCGCACGGGTATTGTCTGCCTGATCGTCGCCGAAATGCAGGCACCGTTCCAGGCCTCCATGGTCGAGGTCATCACCCGCCGCCTTCAGGCCATCGGCAAGGTCGTGATGGTTCTCAACACTTCCGGCCAGGCCGACAGCGTGGAATCGGCGCTACGGCAGACCCTGAACTATCGCGCCGATGCCACGGTATTCATCTCCGGCACGCCGCCCGCCTCCCTGGTCAATACATGCCTGGAAAACGGTCAACGCGTCATTCTCATCAATCGCGCCGACCCTATCGTCGGCCCCGAATTCATTTCGGTCGAGAACGAGACAGCCGCGCTCGAGGCCTGCCTCATGCTCAAGCGGGCAGGATGCCAAAGGGTGGCGGTGGTCAGCTCCACCGCAGGCACACCGGGGCTCGCGAGCCGCGAACGGACCTTTCTGGAGGCGGCTGCGGAAAACGGGCTGGAGGCCTGCGTTTCCCGGGCCGGTCCCACGGGATACAAGACCGGTGCCGATAGCGCCCGCCAGTTGCTGGCCACCTCACGACGGCCCGAGGGCGTATTTTGCGTGACGGACCTGCTCGCCCTCGGCTTCATGGATGTGGCGCGCCTCGAATTCCGCATGAGCATCCCCCAGGACCTATGCGTCATCGGTTTTGACGATATCCCCGAATCCAACTGGCTGGGTTACGAATTGACCACCTTCCGCCAGCCTTTGCAGGGAATCGCCGATCAGATCGCTTCCATCGTGGAAAAGGAAGATGGCGAGCCGGGCGCTCCAGCGATTCTTCCAACGCAGGTGGTATGGAGAAAGACCGTTCGCCCCTAGATCATTTCACCGTTTAGTAGAAACGCTGAAATGATCTAAGCCTTTGTTTTATCGCGTTTCCGAACCGCAAAACCGTTTCCACTTTTGCTGGAAACGCTCTCGGCCCCAAGGCTAGGAAAGTGCAACCACGTCCCTGGAAGGCAGGATGGTAAAATCGCCATTGGGCAGCCGGTTTATGTAGATCGCCAGCAACTCCACCACCACCGCCATGCGGGCCGCAACCCCCTCCAGGCCCGCAGGCAGCAGGCGCGAGCAGAGCTCCTGATAAAGCGCGAAGCGCTCGGCGGATATATCGGCGAGAGCCAAGCGCCCGGCCTTGCGCAGCCGATACCAGTCCTCAACAAAGGAAACGAGCGGGAAGTCTGCCGCCCATTCGATATCGAGACCCAGCAAAGCGATCAGATCCGCCATCGAGGACAATGCGACAAAGGCCGCCATATCCTGTGGCCATTCATGCGCCAGATATCGGTGCTGCACCAAAGAACGCAGGTGGTGGTCGAGAAACCGGCCATGATCTTCCGCCATGGCGATCGGCGGCGGGGGCTTTCCCTGCGCCGCCGCCTCGCGGCGATAAAGAGCAAAGGCGGCGTCATATCCTTCTGCCTCGCGCAGGGGCATGGTGCGGATATGGACCGCGCCTGCGTCGAGATCGACAATCTTGATGGCCGCGCCATAGCCGACGGGTGATGACACCGCAATATTGAAGAAAGCCCCGGCCGCCGAGTGATAACGGGCTGTATCATTGACATGCAGATGACCCGAAAAATGCAACGACAGCCCGGCCCGAGCGAGCGCTTCGGCGATGGCGGGTCGAGGCATGCGAGCGGCCAGCCCCGTCTTTCCGAAAACGGGAATTTCCGTTCTGGTACTGCCGCCCAGGACATCGAGGGGCGGATAATGGGAAAACGCCACCAGCTCTTTCCCCTGCGTCCGGGCGCGCCGCGTCACATCCGCCAGCCAGGGTAGGAGATGCGCACGATGCCGCAAGACGGCATCCCAGCCCACTTTGCTGGGATCATAAAATTGCTCGGGATCCGCCGGATCGCTCCAGTCGTCGCGCGGCACGCAAACATTGGCATCGAGGGACAAAACCCAAAGCCCCGCCACGGGCTCGACGAGATAGGAGGCATCGATCATCCGGCAAATAGCTTTCCCACCTGGACTCGACACCGGATAGGTTCTGGCGTCCCAGTCAGGATCGACGCCGAAAGGGCTTTCCCAATGCAGATCGGCGGGATCGGGCGTAAAACCCAGTCCGGAGAGCAGGCCCAGGCCCTCCCCCGTTCCCAGGGTTGCCGCCTCCGAGCAGGTCCGGCTGTCCACGACCACGCCCTCTCCGCCATCGGCGAGAAAAGTCTTGCTTTGCGGCCGCCCGAAAATGGCAAAGAAATCATGGTTGCCGGGCGTCGCCAGCACGCGCAGTCCATATCGGGCTCGATAGTCGGCAATGATGGCCAGCGCGGCCGCAATATTGGGGCGCTGCCCGTCATCGGTCAGGTCTCCCACCAGCAGAACCAGCCTGACGCCTGCCTCCACGGCAACATCCAGCGCCGCCTTGAATGCGGGAACGCTCTCATTGAAAACCCGGGTGGATTTTTCCGTCTCCGCCAGACTGCGTACAGCTTGACGCAGGCCTGAGCCCGAAGGGGCCCAGGCGCAATCATGCACATGCGGATCGGCTATGACGGCGAAACGGATCAAGCGCCGGCTCCGGCAAGCTCCTTTTCCGCGCTACGATCCGCCTCGATCAGATGCACCCAATGGGCGGTGCGTTCCGCAGCCGCAATCAACATGGGCTTGGGGGTCTCGTGCCATTCATCGGGCCGCAGTTCCCGCTTTTCTCGCACATGATCCAGCGCATCGGGGAGGCGCGGAAATTGCCCCGGAAGATGCAGGTGCAGAAACAGGGCCGCCAGCACAACCGAACGCGACCGCCCCGCACGGCAATTGACCAGAACATGGCCACGCTGCCTCGTAGGATAGCTGGGCCGCTCCGGCAGCACCTGATCCAGGGCGCCGCGCAATTGGTAATATCCAGCCAGCATCATGGTGTCGGGATTTCCCGGGCCATCGACAATGCCCAGTTTGTAGTAGCGAATGGGGGCTGCACCATAGCCGACCCGGCTGTCATGGGAGACCTCGTCCGGCTCCGCCACATAGTTGAAATCGAGATTGACGGCACAGTTGAGCACGGTGGAGATGCCATTCTCGAGAAGAAGGGGAACATCGGAAGCGCCCTCCCTGCCCCCCACATAGAGGTCGACACCATAGCCGGGCAGATTTTCATATACCTTGCTGATATGGGGCCTGTCGTAGCGTGGCGTCACTTTCTGGCTCATGCTGTCCTCTTTTGCTGCAATCCCGTGTCAGGCAGGAAATCCTGCCCATCCTGAAGGGCGATCCCAGTCGCCGCCGACATGATTTCGGCAACGCCGGGAGCCGCCGCAAGCACTCCCGCCCCATCGGCAAGCCCGCCGGCAGAAAGGAAGGGGCCTGTCACGCCACCCGCCTCCTTGACCATCAGCAGGCCGGCAAGGCAGTCCCAGGGGTTCATGTGCAGCTCGGCATAGGCATCGCTGCGCCCATCGGCAACATAGGCCAGCCCGAGCGCTCCGCAGGAAGAACGCCGCACATTGGTCCCCGCTTCGAATAGCGACTGCACCGCCGACACATAGCTGGCGAGCGGCCGGCGGTTGGACCAGCCCATCTCCACCGAGGAGGACGAGACGTCCTCCACACCCGACACGCTTATGGGCTGGCCGTTCAGTGTCGCCCCTTGCGCGGCCCGGGCAAAATAATAGTCGTTCAGAACCGGATTGGCGATGGCGCCCAATTGGACCACGCCATTGGCGACAAAGGCGATGGAAATGCAGAAATGCGGAATGGAGCGGGCGAAATTCGCCGTGCCATCGATGGGATCGACAACCCAGACCTGCTCGCCCGGCGCGCCGCCGCCCTCCTCGCCCAGAAACCCGTCTTCGGGAAATGCCTGTGCGATGCGCTCGCGCAGGAAATCTTCGACTTGGCCATCGGTCTCGGTGAGATAATCCTGCGGCCCTTTAAGGCTGACAGCCGCGCCGCTCTGACGGCGGAACCCCTCAAGAGCGAGAACAGCGGCCTCCCGGATCAAACTCGCCAGAAATTTTTCACGGCCATCGAGCGCAAGCGCATCAAGTGTCATTTTGGAGATTCCTTATTGCCGTTACCTTGCCCAATATTGCAAAGCTGTGCAACCTAATTTTGCAGAGATTTGTGCGGATTCCGATGAGGCGAGTGCAATTAAGCACAAGACGCGATCGCCGCTTGTGGCACGGGCCTTTTTTTCATTGGTATAAGTAGGGAAAAGACAGGGCGCGAACGGAGAATTCCCCGTCCGCGATAATCTGTCAGCGCGAGTAATGAATGCGCCAGAAATCCTGCCAATCCTGGCGGGTTTCCCAGTCGTCCAGCCCAGTGGCGGGGTTATAATGAAGGACTTCATCGAGATGGGCGCCCACGCCAGAGGGCTCATCATCGGGCAAGCCCACCGTCGTATTGGACGACACTTTTCCATCCTGCGCCTGCGGCGCGATGCCTTCGGCGGTCATTGCGTAATGCATGAACAGCCTGGCGGCATTGGGGCTGTTGGTGCCTTTGACGATGACGCCGACAGTCGCATTGCTGAAGCCGATGATCGGGTCCATGCCGGCACAGAGCCCGAGAGTGAAACCTGCCCCTTCATTGTCCCGGAACTTGGCCGCCGAGACCAGCCCGACAAAGGGCTCGGTCTGTCCCGGCGCCGCAACCGCCTCGGCCGCGGAGGAATCCGAATCCGTCAATAGCGGACCATTGCTGGCCAGAGCCGCGACGAAGGCTTCGGTGGCGCTTTCGAACTCGCTTTCCAGCGGCTTGCCGTAACGGGCTTCATAGGCTGCCTTTATCTTGTCATCGGCGTAGCTGCGCATCTGGTTGAACCAGTCGGTGTAACTGGGTTTGCCCAGCGGGTCCTGCATCGACACCCGGCCCTTCCACTCGGGCTCGGTCAACTGCCAGATATTGCTGATCGGGCAGGTCTCGAACAGATTGGTGTTGTAGGTGAAGATGTTGGGGCTGGACACCACCAGCAGCGGGTCGCGCGCCTCGGGCAGGATATCCGCCTCCAGGTCGGGCGGCACCCAACTCTCGACGAATCCCGCAGGCAGCAACTGCCCGATCACCGCCGCCGGATCGGAAATCAGCGATACGTCGGTCTGCACGTTCCCCGAACGGACTTCGCGAATGATCGTTTCCATCTGCGCCGTCGCCTTGGACTTGGTGCCCGTCGCCTCGATGCCATATTTGGCGGCAAATCCCTCGGCCATGTCCACGATTTTGCCGGTGCTGTCATAGATGGTGAGGGGTGGCTCCGATTTTGCGGCCTCGATCAGCGCCTCAAGATCGAAATCCTGCGCCAGAACTCCCCCCGACACCAAAAGGGCAAGCGCCGTCCCGGTGACAATACTGCGTAGTTTCATACTCTCCTCCTTGAAAAGCCGGCGCGGACCTTCCTCATTGATCCGCGCCGGAGAACCGATCAGCGCGTCAGGCTCATGCGCCAGATATCCTGCCAATCCTGCCGGGCATCGATGTCGGACGTCGCGCTAGCCGTGTTCCAGACCATCATCTGATCCATGACATCGCCCACGCCCGAAGGCTCATCATCAGGCAAGCCGATGCGCGGATCGGACGGCACCTTGCCGTCGATGCGCTGCGCCTCGATGCCTTCATCGGTCAGCAGGTAGTAAATGAAGAGCTTTGCCGTGTTGGGCGCGGGCGTACCGGTGGCGATGACGCCCAGACCGGGATAGAGCCACCCCGAAAAGGGCTGCATTTCCGTGCAAATGGCCAGCTTGAAGCCCTTGCTTTCATTATCGCGGAATTTTGCGGTCGAAAGCATGCCGAAGAAGGGCTGCTCCTGCCCCGGCGCGCCGATGGCCTCGGCGACAACGCTGCTGTCCCCGATCAGGGGGCTATTGGCGGCGAATGCCTTGACCCAGGCCTGGGTGGCGCTTTCGCCCGCGCCGTCGAACGGCTTGCCATAATTGGCCTCATAGGCCGCCGCCACGGCCGCGTCGTGATGCTCGGCCAACTGGTTAAACCAGTCGGCGTAGGCCGGCTTGTCCAGCGGGTCCATCAGCGTGACGCGCCGTGACCATTCGGCATCGGTCAACTGCCAGATATTGGAGATGGGGCAAGCCTCGTAGGCTTCCGAATTATACGCCCACACATGAGGATCCGAAACCACGACTAGCGGGTCACGGGCAGATTCGGGCAGGTATGGCGCGATGTCCTGTGGAACCCAGCTCTCCACCACGCCCTGGCTGAGCAGATCGGCAATGATGACCGAGGCATCCGAGGCCAGCGACACCGAGCCGGTGACGTTGCCAGCCTGATGCTCCCGGATCAGGAGATCGATCTGCCCGGATTCGTTGACCTTCTTGCCGGTGACCTGCAAACCGTATTTGAGACTGAACGCCTCCGCGGTTTCCACGATCTTGCCGGTCACGGCATAGACTGTGGTCGGCGGCTCGGCCCGGGCCGCTTCGATCAGCCCATCCAACTCGCTCGTCTGGGCAAAGGCTGCCCCAGAGATCATGGCGAGCGCCAGGCTGGTTAGAACGCATTTATGCAAGGTAAATCCTCCTCAATGAAATGATTGGAGCAGCCGGTGCCTCAGGCGCCTTTCACGGCCGCCACCCCGCTGGCTGCGCGGTGCAATGCCTCATCGGCGCCGTCCAGTCGCTTGCCAGCCTTGTCGAACACATGCAGGGCCGTAGGACGGGCATGAAACCAGACCTGCTCGCCTCCAGTCATGCTGGGAGCCTCCGTCGTGGTCGCGAAAATGATCCGTCCCTCAACCTTGAGCTCGATGATCCAACTGCCCCCTGTGGGCAGGATGCCCCCCACTTCCGCGGCGTGGCGGAAACTGCCCTGGGGAATGGCGGCCTCGCTGGCCGAAAAGGACATGGCCTCGGGTCGGATGCCCACCGAACCCATTTCACTGCGCGTCCCCAATCTGGGGCGCAGCCATTCGTGGACAGCGGTATCGAGCACATGTCCGGCGCCGATTTCCAGGATATTGATCGGCGGGCTACCCACGAATTCGGCGACGAAGCGGTTGGCAGGGCGGTCATAGATGTCATTGGGCGCGCCAAGCTGCTGAAGCGTGCCCTCATTCATCACCGCGATGGAGGTGGCCAGCGTCATCGCTTCCCACTGATCGTGGGTTACGAAGACGATTGTGGTCTTGAATTCAGCGTGAATGCGCTTCAACTCGGCCCGCATTTCAAGGCGCAGACGCGCATCCAGATTAGAAAGCGGCTCATCGAGCAGCAATACGCCGGGATTGACCGCAAGCATGCGCGCCAGCGCCACGCGCTGCTGCTGGCCGCCCGAGAGTTGGGACGGATAGCGATCGCGATATTTTTCGATATCGAGCGCCCTCATCACCTTGGCGACCCGCTCTTCCCGTTCCGCCTTGGGCATCTTGCGCAGGCGCAGGCCGAAATCGGTATTGCGCTCGATCGTCAGATGCGGCCAGAGCGCATAGGACTGGAAAACCAGGCCCATGCCTCGTTTTTCGGGGCCGATGAATTGTGCCCTGGCGGGGCTGTCCACCACTTTCTCGCCGACGGCAATTTCCCCGTCTGTCAGGTTTTCGAGCCCCGCAATCATGCGCAGCGTAGTGGTCTTGCCGCAGCCCGAAGGGCCAAGCAGGCACATGAACTCGCCATCACCGATATGCAGGTTGAGGTCGCTTACGGCCTTGGGAGAATTCGCACTATAGGATTTCTGGACATTGCTCAAAACGATATCGGGCATCAGCTTCCCAGTCCTTCGGCCAGGTTGGTGCGGGTCAGTTTCTGCGCCAGCAGCGTTCCGCCATAGGCCAGACCCGCGATGATGAGGACGACCGCGTTGGCGGCCTGCGTGTAGTTGTAGTCGACAAGGCGCAGCGAGAAGGTCGTGAGCACGTCGGTCGCCGGCACCGCCAGCACGACGAAGAGCGACAATCCCTTGATGCCCGAGATGAACGGCAACAGGATGCCTGTGACCAGAGAGCCCTTCTGGATGGGAATGACCACCCACAACATGCGCCGGAACCAGCTCGCGCCGATGATCTGCGCCGCTTCTTCGGGATCCTTGCCCAATTGCATCATCGCGGAGATGCCGGCGCGCGAGGCATAGGGCATCTGGTCCGCCATCAGGGCCAGGATGAGGATCAGCGACGTGCCATAGAGCGCCGGAACCGGGCCGCGCGGCACCGCAAACAGCGACAGATAGGCCGCCGCGAAGGCGATGCCCGGCACGAGATAGGGCATGAAAGTGATCTGTCGCATGAAGAAGGACAGCGATTTCAGGTTCGAGCGCACCACCACATAACCGGTCAGAATACCCAGGACGCCCGAACAGATAGACGCCGTGCCCACGATGACGATGGTATTGAGCGCGGCCTGCCAAAGATCGGGGCTGAGCAGAATGCCAGTGCGCATCGCCACAGTCGGCAGATCCTGCCCGATCCAGAAATCAAGCGTAAAATTGGACCATTCGAAATTGCCCGGCCGCCGCATGATCGTGGACAGGGCGAGCGTCAACAGGGGCAGCCCGACGGAAATGATGAAGATGCCGGCAGCGAAGCCCGTAGCAGGCAGGCGCCATTTCTTCAGCCGCGAAATGCGGTTCATCGAGCCCTTCGAGCCGACCGTCACGAAGCGGCGCGCCTCCCGTGCAAGATAGCCGTCCACCAGGATGGCCAGGACGCCGATCAGCATGATGGCACCAGCGAGAACCCCCGCGACGCCGGTCTGGCGCGAGCTGAGGGAGCGATAGAGCGAGGTGGCCAGCACATCGAACTTCACCGGTAGCCCGAGCACATAGGGGACACCGAATTCACCCAGGCATTTCGCAAAGATCAGCACCACCGCCGACATGAGCGCGGGGCGCATCAGGGGCATGATGACCTGCCAGGCGACAACGCGGCCGGGCGCACCCAGAATGCGGGCGGAATCTTCCAATTGGCTGTCGAAGCGGCGCAAGGCGGAGCCGAACAGCAGAATGACGAAAGGCGTATAGTGCAGCGCCAGGATGATGGTGATGGGCACCTGCCCATAAGCCAGCCAGTCCGGCGGCGTCAGCCCGATCGCCTCGAGCCAGCCCGGCTGGCCACCCACGGTGCGATTCTTGAACAGCGTCGTCCAGGCCAGCGCAAAGGTCCAGGCCGGAAGCATATAGGGAACGATAAGGGCCGTGGCGAACCAGCGCCGGCCGAAGAGATCGGTGCGCGCGACCAGCCAGGCCAATACCCCGCCGACGGCCACCGAGATGATGATGGCGCCGAAGGCCACCTTGAGCGTATTGAACAGCGGCTCCCAGAACAGATCGAACGCCACCGGCGAGGTGAAGGCGCGCTGGAGATAATAGAGGGTATGCGTGCCCGCTTCTGCCTGCGTGCGGCGCTCGTCGCCGAATTGCACGGTAGCCGCATCGCTCAGGATCGAAATGATCGGAACCGCGATGAGATAGATGAACAGCGCGGCCATCACCAGGCCGATCAGCGTGGCCGGCTCGCGCATCGCCAGTTTCAGCCTATAGCGCCATCGGCTCCCACCGAGCGTTGGAACCGCGGTCGCGTCATGCTGGCTCATGGATTTCCCCACAACAAATCTCTATGCGAAAGAGCAGGTGCATCGCAAAGCTGTGCAATACCGCCTCCCCTTCAGGCGCCATGCTGCGCCTTTTGCTCCTCTCGACAGAGGCAGGCATTCTCTCTACGCCTTCCATCGATCCTCAAGAGCAATAATTGATTAAGGGGCAAGGCCTGTCAACAGACATTGCAAAGCATTGCACACAAGAGCCAAAGGCGACTGAAAAGTCCATGGCAGCTGCGGAAACGCTCTGAAGGATGGGCAGGAGCGCCCGACGGGACAAGTCCCGGAGCGGGCTTTGTCATAAATTTCTGTCAGGACCGATAAATCCTGAGTCGAAAAAGCCCTTTGAATTCAATGACGGCAGGAAAATTCTGAGTCAACGCCACAGGCAACTCTGAGTCGATCCTCAGCGCGCGACCAGCAATCATGAGTCGATAATTGACGTTTTTACAGGCAAATCCGAGTCGATGAATGCGAAGCCGCGCTCACCAAAAAAATGGCCGGGCGAATGCCCAGCCATACAATAGAACGCAGTGATTTCAGTCAATCGTCTTGTCGTCGATCTCTGCCCCCTAAGCGGCTGTGGGCAACGGCGCGACGATATCCAGCACGAGCTCGACTTCGGCACGATCAAAGACAAGGTGCTGCCTTTCGCGAAGTTCGTGCTTGGGACTTACCCCGTACTTCGCGAGCGTGCTGCGGACCAGCCGGTTCGGCAGGCCGAGACGTCGACCAATCTCGTTGGTGAACATCCATCCGCTTGCCACCTTGAAAACGTCCTCCCGACGGATTGACACCTGCCCTTTCCCGTCGACTGGGAGAAGCTTCCGGGATACCAGCAGGCCGATCATCGCTTCAGTCACCCCGAGCAAGACCGACGCTTCCATATGCGTCAGCAGACCGTGGTCGCTAACGGCAACATCGGAACGCTCACTGACGGCTTCCACCACGACGTCGAAATGGCGCGCGGCCAAGGACGTCATCGTGCCGGTCAGGCGACCACTGATGCGATGCACCGGGATCGACCCATCCTTGACCTTGGCTATCAGCGTCGACCACGGCTTCGGCCCAGGAGGTAGCCTGTAGACGGCCTTGCTGAGTCGAATGTAGGTAGGCGGCGGAGCGCCGGGCACTACTTTTGCCTCCAGTTCGCGCACCAGTGCATCGACGCTGGCCCGGGAGTAGTACTCCTTGCCGACAGCAAGCATGAGCACGGGACCCTGAATGGTCTCGACCAGACCGGCTGCCGCCAGTTCCGCCATAGCGCCATTAGGCAGACCCAGGCGGATGGCCGCGGAACTGGCCGCCTCCATGTCCAACCGCTGTGCGGAGATAGCCTTGATCTGCTCCCGCTCGAACAAGGGGGGCGAATTCTTCGAGCCGATATTGCGAATG
This sequence comes from Devosia sp., assembly GCF_034675085.1. Taxonomy (GTDB): domain Bacteria; phylum Pseudomonadota; class Alphaproteobacteria; order Rhizobiales; family Devosiaceae; genus Devosia. Next base: position 2,097 of record NZ_JAUCDN010000011.1, on the reverse strand, counting down.
ACGCGCACCTCCGGATGCTCGGCCAATCGCTTGAAGAGCTTCGTTCGGATGCCGAATTCCTTCCCCGCTGCGTAAGCGGTCAGAAGGTCCGACCTATTTCGATATGCCCCCTTTCGCACAGTCGGCAAGGTCCCTGCGGTCATGGCCATGTCGTCCTCGATCGCCTTCCGCACCGCGGCACGCAAGTCGAGCGGCAGCGACCGATCGGTGGTGAGGGCATAGAGAGAACCGATCTCCTTCTTGACGCCGTAGTGGCCGTCACGCCCGTCCGCCTCTGCCCGCGCCTCCCCGCACAGCCTATGGAATCCCTCGGGCCAGGTGAGGACGACGCGACCAGCCCGAGCGAGGACGTCCGGCTGGATGCGGTCGAACATCTCGCGGCTCCCTGGTTTGGCGACGGAGGTGACCGACCGCTTCGGATCCTGGGTCATGGCGCTCGCGATCGAGATCACGAACTCGAACAGGGAGCCGCGATCCGCCGCCATGTCGGGGTGCAGTGCCGGAGCGAACGCTGCCCTGACGATAGAGTCGGGATCGACCAAGCTGGTGACGAAGCGAAGGGCGTCCATGTCCACAACCTCGACCTTTTCCTGCGGCCAATCCCGCAGATCGACCTTCGACCTGACGAAGCCATGCTCGTCCACGCGGTCGCAACGGTCGCAAAACGCAAGATCCCGCACGCGCACCCAGCCGAGCGTCGTCCCGCAGACCGGGCATTCCGAGATCAACCGCTCTCCGGTGCCAGGATCGAAGCAGAACGCACGGATCTGCCAAGCGGCCTTGTGGTAACCGCATGCAGCAAGGGTGCCGGGTGCGACACGGCGTACGGTCACCTCGCGGTGGATCATGCGTATGTCGGCACCGAAGAAGCGAATCCATCCCGCGCGTGCCGATCTTTCGAGGAAGAGCGGCGCGAGATCCTCGGGGCGGCACCCGATATGATCGGCGAGCGATATGTTGAGATCGGGCGCCGAAGCGATGGACTCGGCTCGGGACTTGTAGCCGAGAGGGATGAGTACTTCGCTCAGGAGATCGTAGCCCATGAGGTTGCCCGCCCGGGCGACAACGCCCGGGAGATGCTCGTCGGGGTGGGGCACGAGAGAGAGGGGAAGGGTCATGCTGTCACCAGCCTGGCGTCGCCCTCGCGCTTGAAGGGATTGGTCTTCACGATCCCGCGGGGAATCGCGAAGGTGTCGACGGCCTTGGACAGATGCTCGCGGGTGACGGTCTCGGCTTTGGCCTTGGCGGCGTGCATACAGGCCTTGGCGACGATGCGGCATGCGATGCCCAGACGCCCCAGAGAAGCCTCGTGCAAGGCCGCAGGGATATCAGCATGGAGGAAATCGGCTCGCTCTGAGAACAATCCCTCTTTGGCCAGATGGATACCGAGGCGCCCGACGAAATCCTGGAACACTCGACGCTCCTCCGGGTCCTCCCAGCAAAGTTCCCCGAAGTCGATCTCCTCGTGGCAGCGCAGGGCGAGCTGGATGTCGTCGAGCAGATAGGGACGTGCTTCGTCGATGCCGACGAAGAGCATCGGCACGACCCCGCGGATCAGCATGGCTTTCAAGGTGTCTGTGACCTCTGAGGTGCGCGAACGCTCGATCGAGCGCAGGTCCGCATCCTCAGACGTGCGGTGCTTGGAGACCGCCAAGTGCTGAATCTCGTCAATGACGAGCAGTTCCACGCCGAGCGTGGACAGGAGATCGTAGACACGGCGGAGCATCAGGTTTTTCGACCCCCGGGCCGAGCGGGGATCGCCGAGCGCGGCCAGGATGTCGGCGCAGAGCGAACGAGGAGTCGCGCCGCCTTCGAGCGTGACGTGGACGACGAGTTTCTGGAGGCGGATCTGTTCGTCGAGCGGAAGATCGGCTGGAACCAGCCCCCGGGCAATAGCCTCCGGCACCGCGACTTTTTCCTGGTAGTTCTTGACCGCCGTCGACTTCCCGACGTGGCTGGGCGCGAAAAGCGTCGCAAAATACTTCGGCTCGTTGTCCGTGGTGGTGTCGCGAAGGTCGTCGCAAACCTCGTTGACGATCTCGAGTGTTGAATGCCACCGAGATCTGACCCTCTAGGGGCAGAAGTTTTCACTGAGAA
>NZ_JAUCDN010000010.1:0-27272 GCF_034675085.1 Devosia sp. | reverse complement strand
GCGATCCGGACACGGTGGACTACGCCATTCCGGGCAATGACGACGCCAGCCGCGCGCTCGAGCTCTATGTCTCGCTGATCTCGCGCGCCGCCATCGACGGCATCGGCCGTTCTTCCTCGGCGCTGGGCGCCGACCTGGGCGCTTCGGCCGAAGCCCCCGCGGAAGACCTGCCCACCGAAGAAGCCGCCAGCTAAGCCTGCACCGGCGACAGCTACCCAATTCAAACCAATGCGGCCCCGCCAAGGGGCCGCCAAGAGGTGAATCATGGAAATCACTGCTGCAATGGTCAAGCAGCTCCGCGACTCGACCGGCGTCGGGATGATGGACTGCAAGAAGGCCCTGGCTGAAACCAATGGCGACATGGAAGCCGCCATCGACTGGCTGCGCACGCGCGGCCTGGCCAAGGCCGCCAAGAAGGCCGACCGCGTCGCCGCCGAAGGGCTGGTCGGGGTCGCCACCGCCGGCACCAAGGCCGCCGTGGTCGAAGTGAACTCGGAAACCGACTTCGTTGCCCGCAACGAGCAGTTCCAGTCCATCGTAGGCAGCGTCGCCAAGCTGGCGCTCGACGCCGATGGGGACGTGGTCAAGCTCGACGAAATGCCGTTCCCCGGCACCGGACATTCGGTTTCGGCCGAGCTGACCGAAGCCATCGCCAAGATCGGCGAGAACATGAACCTGCGCCGCGCCGCCTCCGTCTCGGTGTCCGACGGCGTTGTGGAAAGCTATGTGCATAACGCCGTCAAGCCCGGCATGGGCAAGATCGGCATCCTGGTGGCGCTGGAATCGAGCGGCGACAAGGCCGCGCTGTCCGCCCTGGGCAAGCAGCTTGCCATGCATATCGCGGCGACCAACCCGGTCTCGATCTCGGCTGAAGAGGTCGACCCGGCCGTGGTGGCCCGCGAGCGCGCCATCATTCTCGAGCAGGTCAAGGAATCGGGCAAGCCCGCCGACATCGCCGAGAAGATGGTCGATGGCCGCATGCGCAAGTATTTCGAGGAAGTCACGCTTCTGGCGCAGACCTTCGTGATCGACGGGGAAACCAAGGTCTCCGACGCGATCAAGAATGCCGAGAAGGATGTCGGCGCCCCGATCAAGCTGACCAAGTTCGTGCGCTTCGCCCTGGGTGAAGGCATCGAAAAGGCCGAGACCGACTTCGCCGCCGAAGTCGCCGCCACTGCCGGCGTCAAGTAAGGCGCGAAAGACCATTGCGGGTGGCCCAAGGGCCGCCCGCCGCTCTCCCCGCATCGGCCATGATTTGGCCGGGATCGAGCGTAAAACCCAGCCTGCACTGCAAATATGTGGCGGAGCCTTCTGTCGAAGGCGGATTTGCCATAGGGTTCTTCGGGTGTCGTCGGATTCGCGGCCCCATCCACTCCGTCCATATGAAGGGGACCATCCATGGCGCCTGCCTATAAACGCATTCTGCTCAAGGTTTCGGGCGAGGCGCTGGCGGGCGACAATTCCTTCGGCATCGAGCCGCAATTCCTCCAGGCCATCGCCGGCCAGATCGCCAATGTCGCCAAGAGCGGTGTGCAGGTGGCCATCGTGGTGGGCGGGGGCAACATCTTTCGCGGCATGGCCGGCGCCGCCGATGGCACCGACCGGGTGACCGCCGATCTCATGGGCATGCTGGGCACGATGATCAACGCCCTGGCCCTGAGCAACGCCATTTCGCGCCAGGGCGTCAAATCCAAGCCCTTCAGCGCCGCCACCATGCCTTCGGTGGCCGACACCTTCACCGCGCGCGACGCCAAGCAGGCGCTGGAGGAGGGGTTCGTGGTGGTGCTGGGCGGGGGCACCGGCAATCCCTTCTTCACCACTGACACGGCTTCGACGCTGCGCGCCATCGAACTGGAATGCGACGTCGTGCTCAAGGGCACCAAGGTGGATGGCGTCTATTCGGAAGACCCGATGAAAAATCCGGCCGCCAGCCGGTATGACACCGTCAGCTATGACGAAGTCATCAGCAAGAACCTGCGTGTCATGGATACTGCGGCCTTTGCCCTTGCCCGTGACAACAACATGCCGATAATCGTATATGCGCTCGATGACGCCGCCGGACTTTCCGGAGTGCTGGCCGGCATTGCGCGTTCCACCCGTGTCGGCGGCGCGCCCCAAGACTAGAAGGACCACGAACATGGCCGGTTACGACCTCGCTGATCTCAAGACCCGCATGCAGAAATCCGTCGCCTCGCTGCGCGACGAACTCTCCGGCCTGCGCACCGGCCGCGCCAGCGCCAGCCTTCTGGAGCCGGTGACCGTGGACGCCTATGGCTCGCGCATGCCGCTCAACCAGGTGGCGACCGTCACCGTGCCCGAGCCGCGCATGCTCTCGGTGCAGGTGTGGGACCGCTCCATGGCCAATGCCGTGGAAAAGGCGATCCGCGACAGCGGGCTTGGCCTCAACCCGATGAGCGAGGGGCAGGTGATCCGCGTGCCGCTGCCCGAACTCAACGAACAGCGCCGCAAGGAACTGGCCAAGGTGGCCCATAACTACGCCGAAGCGGCTCGCGTCGCGGTGCGCCATATCCGCCGCGATGGCATGGATGCGCTCAAGAAGGCGGAAAAGGACGGCGATCTGAGCCAGGACGACGCCCGCACCCAGTCCGATCTGGTGCAGAAGGCGACCGACGCCGCCGTGGCCGAGATCGACCAGACCGTCGCCGCCAAAGAAGCCGAAATCATGCAGGTCTAGGCTCTCCGCACTGCGCCGGGAGGGCGTAGATGTCCATCGACTCCGCCATCGCCACCGATCTCGCGCAGCGCCAGCGGCTTCGCGTGCCCACGCATCTGGGCGTGATCATGGACGGCAATGGCCGCTGGGCGAAGGCCCGCGGCAAGCGACGGACCGAAGGCCATGTGGAAGGCGTCAAGGCGCTGCGCAACCTGGTCGACAATTGCGCCAGCTATGGCGTCTCCTATCTCACCGTATTCAGCTTCTCCTCGGAGAACTGGGGGCGGCCGAAGGAAGAAGTCTCCTTTATCTTCAATCTGTTGCGGCGCTTTGTTGCCTCAGACCTGCAAAGGCTGGTGCGCAACAATGTGCAGGTGCGCGTCATCGGCAGCCGCCAGGGCCTGGAGCCGGGCCTGGTGCGGCTGATCGAGGATGTGGAAGCCAAGACAGCGGGCAATACCGGGCTGGTCTTCATCGTGGCCTTCAATTATGGCGGCAAGGCCGAAATCGTCGAGGCGACGCGGCGGCTGGCCCGGGATGTGGCGGCCGGCCGGCTGGCGCCCGAGGATATCGACGAGACAAAGCTGGCCGACAGCCTTTATACGGCGGGCCTGCCCGACCCCGACCTGATCATCCGCACCAGCGGCGAGCAGCGCATCTCCAATTTCCTGCTCTGGCAGGCGGCCTATGCCGAATTCGTCTTCGTGGAGGAAAACTGGCCCGATTTCGACGAGGCCAGCTTCATCAGGGTGCTTGAAACCTTTGCCCAGCGCGACAGGCGCTTCGGCGGCATCGAGGTGGCCGATCCGTGACCCGTCAAGACGATCCGCCCTCCGGGCCTCCGCAGAATCGCCGCCGGCTCTGGTCCGACCTCGGCCCGCGCTTCGCCTCCGCCATCGTTCTCATCATCCTTACGGCCACCGCTCTTTATCTCGGCGGCTATATTTTTGCCGGGGTGGTGGGCGCGGTGTTCGCCGGAGCCTACCGGGAATGGGAGAACATGATCACGCGGGCGCCGCTGACGCCCGCCAGCATGGCGCTGATCGGGCTGGTCGCGCTTTCGGGCCTGGCCTTTCCGCTGGCCGGGCCGCTGGGTTCGATCGCCGTCATCGCCATCGCCATCGTGGTGGCGCTGGCGATGGGCGGGGAATGGCTGATCTGGCGGCTCATCGGGCTGTGCATCTATGGCGCCATCATCATCGCGGCGCTGGCCATGCGCGGCGACACCATGGCCGGGGTGTGGGCCGGGGTCTATCTGGGCACGGTGGTGTGGATGACCGATTCCGCCGCCTTCTTCACCGGCCGCCAGATCGGCGGGGAGAAGCTGGCGCCAGCCATTTCGCCCTCCAAGACATGGTCGGGCGCGCTGGGCGGGCTGGCCCTGGGAACCGGGGCAGGGCTCCTGGCCTGGTCTGTGCTCACCCCTTCGCCCTGGTGGATCGGCCTGATCCTATCGGCCACCATCAGCACCCTGGGGCAGTTGGGCGATCTGGGCGAAAGCGCCATCAAGCGGCATTTCCGCATCAAGGACAGCGGCGACATCATCCCCGGCCATGGCGGGCTGATGGACCGGCTCGACAGCCTCACTTTCGGCGTGTTGATGGTTCTTCTGGTCGGAGCGCTGCATGCCGGCTTCGGCTCCGTGGCCGAGGGGCTGCTTTACTGGTAAGCCGAGGGCGCGCCGGCGCCGTCCGATCCCGCAAGGAAAACCATGTTCGATTTCCTCTTCTGGCTCTTGTCCTATCTGGTGCCGTTCCTGGCGGTGCTCACGGTCATCGTCTTCGTGCATGAGATGGGCCATTATCTGGTGGCCCGCTGGAACGGCGTGGCCATCCAGACCTTTTCGGTGGGCTTCGGGCGCGAACTGTTCGGCTGGAACGATCGCCACGGCACGCGCTGGCGCCTCTCGGCCATTCCGCTTGGCGGCTATGTGCGCTTCGTGGGCGACATGAACCCGGCCAGCGTGCCCGACCCGGAGGCGGCCCGGAAGGTGGCGCCGGAGCTGGCGCCGCGCCTCTTCATCAACAAAAATGTGTGGCAGAGAATCGCCATCGTCCTGGCCGGCCCGGTGGCCAATATCCTGCTCACCTTCCTCATTCTCTACGCCCTGTTGCTCGGCTATGGCCGCTACACGCTGTCCCCGGTGGTGGATAGCGTCATCGCCGGATCGGTGGCGGAAGAGGCCGGAATCGAGGCGGGGGACGTCATCGTCTCGGTGGATGGCTATGCCGTCCATGGCTTCGAGGATTTCCAGCGCCTGGTGGCGACCGCGCCGGCGCGGCCGGTCAGCATCGATCTCGACCGCAATGGTGTGCGCCAGAGCCTCACCCTGACGCCCGAGGCGGTGGAAACCACCGACCGTTTCGGCAATGTGCAGCGCATAGGGCGCATCGGGGTGAGCCGCAATGTCGAGGAGGCGGACGTGACGCTCTACCGGCCCGGACCGGTGGAGGCGGTGAGCATGACGGTGGAGGAAATCCGCTTCATCGTGCAGCGCACCGCCGCGTTCCTGGGCGACTTCTTCGTCGGGCGGGGCGATGTGGAGCAGATCGGCGGGCCGGTGAAGGTGGCCAAGGTTTCGGGGCAGGTGGCCACGCTCGGCATCGTCGCGCTGATCAACCTGACGGCGCTGTTGTCGCTCAATATCGGAATTTTCAACCTTTTGCCGGTGCCCATGCTCGACGGCGGGCATCTTCTGTATTATCTGGTCGAGGCCGTCAGGGGGCGTCCGCTCAGCATGAGGGTGCAGGAAATCGGGTTCCGCTTCGGCTTCGCCCTGGTTGTCGCGCTCATGGTGTTCACGCTCTTTAACGACACCATCTTCGCCTATCTCAGGGCGGCTGGGTAACGGTCGGTTAACCTTGGTTGGCAAGGTGTTGCAGGAATACAAGAGCACCAATCATTTGCTAACCGCGACGGGGCTTTCGCCTTGTCCTTGGTTAAAAAGACGGTAAAACGGTGCAATGGAGTAGCTTGGGGGAGCGCTGTGCATGGCGATTCTCCGGGCCTGGTCGCAGAAGGCAATAATAATATGATCCATCCCACCAAGCTGATACGCGGCGCGGTTCTGGCGCTGGCGATACTGGGTGCAGCCCCTCTCGCGGGGTCGGGCATCCCGCTTCTCGGTGTCGTCTCTGCGCAGGCTCAGGAGCAGCTGGTCGGTGCCGTCCAGTTCGAGGGCAACCGCCGCTTCTCCGATGCCCAGCTTCTGGCCATGGTCGATATGTCGACTTCGGGTGTCTACACCCAGTCGCGCCTCGCCGCCGACATCGAAAGCATCCGCCAGGCCTATGACCGCGACGGCTTCCGGTCCGTCTCGGTGACGGCGCGGACCGAAGCGGTGGACAATGGCCGCGTGCGCGTGGTGTTCGTGGTCAATGAAGGCAACCGCGCCGGCATTGCCGCCATCAACTTCACCGGCAACAACGCCTTCCATGCCAATACCCTCAAGAGCAACATGCTCACCAAGGAAACGGGCATTCTGAGCTGGCTATTCAAGGATGACGGCTATGACGAGCAGAAGCTCGCCGTCGATCGCGAGCGCCTGCGCCTGTTCTACGCCAATCGCGGCTATCCCGACGCCCAGGTGACCTCGGTCGGCGAATACGACGCCGCCAAGAACGCCTATTTCATCAACTTCACGGTGAATGAGGGCCAGCGCTACCAGTTCTCGGGCGTGGCCATCGAAACCAGCATTGCCGGGCTGAACACCGACGTGCTGCGCGGCACCGTGCAGACGAACAAGGGCACCAATTACTCGGTCTCGCATTTGCAGAAGACCATCGAGGACATGGCCTATGAGGCCACGACGCAGGGCTATTCCTTCGCCGACGTCCGCGCCCGCCTCGACCGCGACGTCGCCTCGGGCACCTTCAACGTCACCTATCTGGTGGATGAGGGCGCGCGCCTCTATGTCGAGCGCATCAACATCACCGGCAACGAGAAGACCCGCGACTTCGTGATCCGTCGCGAGCTGGACTTTGCCGAAGGCGACCCCTTCAACCGCGCGCTACTCGTGCGCGGCCGCCAGAACATCCAGAACCTCGGCTATTTCTCGGCCGTGGATGTGACCACCATCGGCGGCTCCTCGCCCGACAAGATCGTCATCAACATCGCCGTGACCGAAAGCTCCACCGGTGAATATGGCGCGACCGCGGGCTATTCGACCGTCGACGGCATTCTGGGCGAAATCTCGCTGACCGAACGCAACTTCCTGGGCCGGGGCCAGTATCTGCGCGCCGCCATCGGGGCGTCGCAGTCGGGCCGCACCTTCGACTTCTCCTTCACCGAGCCCCGCTTCATGGGTCTCAAGGTGTCGGCGGGCGTGGATGCCTATCACCGCATCACCGAGGAATCGACCACCGGCGTCTATGGCACGGAAGCCACCGGCGGCCAGCTCCGCGTCGGCGTGCCGCTGACCAGCGACCTGTCGGCCACGGTGTTCACGGGCATCGAGCGCAAGCTCGTCAAGGATGCCGATGCGCCGTTCTCGCTGCTGGTGGCCAATGGCGACGAATACTACAAGGCCTTTGTCGGCTACACGCTGACCTGGTCGGGCCTGGATGACGTCAAGAAGCCGACCAATGGCCTCTATGCCACCTTCACGCAGCAATATATCGGCTGGGATCACAATCTGATCCGCTCCGAGGCCCGGGCCCGCTACTTCATCCCGGTGCTGCAGGATACCGGCATCGTGGCCAGCCTGCGCGGCCAGGCCGGCGTCATCAACGACCTCGATGGCAATGGCGTGCACACCGTGGAATCCTTCATCCCCGGCCCGCAGCTGATCCGTGGCTTCGAAGGCCGTGGCCTGGGCCCGCGCATCCAGAACGGCGAATATCTCGGCGCCGTCGCCTATGCCGGCCTCTCCGCCGAAGTGCAGTTCCCCATCCCGGGCCTGCCGGAGAATTACGGCCTCAGCGGTGCCCTGTGGGCGGATGCCGCCTGGATCGACGGCGTGAACGTGCCGCGCCTGGGCGCCAATACGGTCGACCCGGACAGCATCGACCAGCCGTGGCGGACCTCGATCGGCGCCTCGCTGATCTGGGACAGCCCGTTCGGCCCGCTGCGTGGCGACTTCGCCCACGTGCTGAACAAGTCGACGGCGGACCGCACCCAGGTCTTCCAGCTCACCATGTCGACCTTGTTCTAGTCGCTCCGGGGTGAGAGAGTTCATAGAGCCGCGGGCGGCAAGCACCGCGGCTCTTTGTTTTTGAGTGACATAATGGTCGACACCCGTTTTCATCGCTTCGCCGGCCCGTTTCCGATCGAGCAGATTTTGGCCGGGCTGGGGCGGGGCGACCTGCTGGCACAGCCATCCGAGCTGCTCATCACCGGCGCCGCCGAGCTGGAGCTGGCCGGCGAGGGCGACCTGGCCCTGGCGGCGCATAGCGACTATAGCGAGGATCTGCGCAAGACTGCCGCCAGCGCCGTGCTGGTGACGCCGGCCCTGCGCGATCTGGTGCCGGCGGGGTGCCTGGCCATCGTGCTCGACAAGCCCCATCCGCTCTTTGCCGCCATTCTCGACCAGCTCTATCCCGACGATACGCGCGCCCTGCTCGCGGCCGGCCGTGACGACCTGCCCGAGCCGCTGATCGAGCGCGACGTCATGTTGGGCGCCAATGTCGTCATCGGCCGGGGCGTGGAGATAGGGCGCGGCACCGTCATCGGGGCCAATACGGTCATCGGGGCGGGGGTTACCATCGGGCGCAATTGCGTCATCGGCGCCAATTGCTCTCTCGATTGCGCCCATCTGGGCAATGAGGTGGTGGTGCATCCCGGCGTGCGCATCGGCACGGAAGGCTTCGGCTGGCTCGACCATGGCCGCACCAATCGCAAGGTGCCCCAGCTGGGGCGCGTGCTGGTGCAGGACCGGGTCGAGATCGGCGCCAATTCCACCATCGACCGGGGGGCGCTGGGCGACACCATGATCGGCGAGGGCACCAAGATCGATAATCTGGTGCAGATCGGCCATAATTGCCGCATCGGCCGAAACTGCCTCATCGCCGCCATGAGCGGGCTGGCCGGCTCCACCATCGTCGAGGATTCGGTGCTGATGGGCGGGGGCTCGGGCACGGCCGGGCACATGACCATCGGGCGCGGCTCGGTGGTGCATGGCCGCGCCGCCGTGACCAAGGACTGGCCGGCGGGCAGCAAACTTGCCGGTGCGCCGGCGCAGGATATAAGAGACTTCTGGCGGGAAATCGCCATTATGCGGAAACTTTCCAAGGGGGAGAAGCGGTGATGACCGACAGCGCACCAGCCACCACCGAGCTGACGGCAATGAGCATTGCCGAGATCCTGACCAGCCTGCCTCATCGCTATCCGTTCCTGATGATCGACAAGATCATCGATATCGACCGGGACGAAACCGCCGTCGGCATCAAGAACGTCACCTTCAACGAACCGATCTTCCAGGGCCACTTCCCGGAAAATCCGGTCTTTCCCGGCGTGCTCATCATCGAGGGCATGGCGCAGACGGCCGGCGCCATCGTCATCAAGCACGACTCCACCGGCGGGCGGAAGAATATCGTGCTGATGCTGGGCGTGGACAAGGCCAAGTTCCGCAAGCCGGCCGGCCCCGGCGACACCATCGAATTCCACATCGCCAAGGTGCAGCGCCGCCGCAATGTCGGCCGCTACGAGGCCAAGGCCATAGTTGATGGCACGGTCATCGCCGAAGCCGAAATCACCGCCATGATCGTCGGAGCCGAATCGTGAGCTCTGCCAGCGTCCATCCTACTGCCATCGTCGCTGCGGGCGCGCGCCTGGGCAATGGCGTGAAAATCGGCCCCTATTGCATCGTCGGGGACGAGGTGGTGCTGGGCGATGACGTCGAGCTCATTTCCCATGTCTGCGTCGAAGGGCGCACGGAGATCGGCGCCGGCTCGCAGATCTATCCCTTCGCCTCGGTCGGGCACCGGCCGCAGGACCGCAAATATCACGGCGAATCCTCCCGCCTGGTGATCGGTGAGCGCTGCGTCATCCGCGAGTCGGTGACCATCAATCCGGGCACCGAGGGCGGCGGCATGCTGACCCGGATCGGCAATGACTGCCTGCTGATGGCCTGCGCGCATGTGGCCCATGATTCCATCGTCGGCAACAATGTCATCATGGCCAATTATGTCGGCATCGCCGGCCATTGCCATATCGGGGACAATGTCATTTTCGGCGGCTCGTCGGTCGTTCACCAGTTCACCCGTGTCGGCGCCCATGCCTTTGTCGGTGCTCATTCCATGGTGGATGGCGACGTCATCCCCTATGGCATGGCCGTCGGCAACCGGGCCACGCTGAACGGGCTCAACCTGGTGGGGCTCAAGCGCCGCAAGTTCGACCGCGAGGCCATTCACCGCCTGCGCGCCGCCTATCGGCAGATCTTCGCCAGCGAGGGCACCCTGCGCGAGCGCGTCGAGGATGCGGCCGAACTCTTCAAGAACGACGCGCTGGTGCAGGACGTGGTGGCCTTCATCGCCGCGGCGTCCGACCGTCCGATCCTGCTGCCGCGCAACAGCCACGACAGCGAGTGAGCATGACGGCCGCTGACGGGGACATGGGGGAGCGGCTCAAGCTGTTCATTCTCGCCGGCGAGGCTTCGGGCGACCGCATCGCCGCCGACCTGATCGCCCGCCTGAAGCAGCGCGTGCACCTGGCCTTTATCGGTGTCGGCGGGCACGAAATGGAGGCGCAGGGGCTCAAATCGCTGTTTCCGATGAGCGATTTGGCGGTAATGGGGCTGACCGACGTGCTGTTGCGCCTGCCGCTGCTGCTCTGGCGACTGCGACAGACGGCGCGCGCCATCCGTGCGGCCAATCCCGATATCGTGGTGCTGATCGACTCCCAGGATTTTTCGCGCCTGTTGGCGCAGCGGCTGAAGCGCTTCGGCTACAAGGGCAAGATCTTGCTCTATGTGGCGCCGTCGGTGTGGGTGCGCTCGCCGCAGCGCGCGCCCAGGATCAGGCCGCTTTTCGAGGAAGTGCTGGCGGTGCTGCCCTTCGAGCCGGCGGTGATGGAACGATTGGCAGGGCCGCCTACCAGCTATGTGGGCCACCCGGCCCTGATCGAGCGCCATCGACGCGAGGCGATCGAGAGGGGGCCGCTGGTGCTGCTGCCGGGCAGCCGCTCGGGCGAATTGCGCCGGCACCTGCCGCTGCTGCGCGCCGCCGCCGAGCAACTGGCCGATCACCCCGCCGTCAGTGAAATGGTCATTCCCACCTTGCCCTCGCTCAAGGCGCGGCTGGAGCGGGAAGTGGCCGACTGGCCGGTCAGGGTGCGGGTGCTGGCCGAGCGGACCGAGCGCGCCGCGCTTTATGCCGACGCCGTCATGGCGCTGGCCGTCTCCGGCACGGTGACGCTTGAGCTGGCGCTGGCGCAACTGCCCATGGTGGTGATGTATGTGATGGATGCGCCGCAGGCTCGCGTCTATCGCCAGATCGGCTCGCCGGCCATTTCGCTGCCCAATATCGTGCTGGGCCGGGCGGCGGTGCCCGAACTGGTGATGGCGGCGCCCGACGAGGCCATGGTTATCGCCCAGGCGCGGACGCTGCTGGACGACAGGGCCGCCCGGCAGGCGCAGATCGCAGCCTTTGGGGAGCTCGCGGACCTGATGGAGAATGGCGAGGCGGATCATCCCCGCCAGGACCCGGCGGACCGCGTGCTGGCCCATTGGGCCGGTGCTTAGCGCGCCTTATTCACCCTCGATGTCATTCCGGCGCAAGCCGGAATTCCTGTCTTAGGCTCGCGGCAAATTCGGGATTCTGGGAATCATTGGGATATGGATTCCGGCCTGCGCCGGAATGACACGGGGGGGCGTGTCAGGATGGGCCCCGGCGCGAGGCCGGGGCGACAGCATGGGTGAGCGGCGCTCAGCGCTGGCCGATGGGCTGGTAGTCGCGGGCGGGGGAGCCGTTGTAGAGCTGGCGGGGGCGGCCGATCTTCTTTTGCGGGTCGCCGATCATTTCCTTCCACTGGCTGATCCAGCCCACGGTGCGGGCCACGGCGAACAGCACGGTGAACATCGAGGTGGGGAAGCCGATGGCCTCGAGGATGATGCCCGAATAGAAGTCGACATTGGGATAGAGCTTGCGGTCGATGAAATACTGGTCTTCCAGCGCGATCCGCTCCAGCTCCTGCGCCACTTGCAGGGTGGGGTTGTTCTCGACGCCCAGAATGGACAGCACTTCCTTGGCGGTGTGCTGCATCACCTTGGCGCGCGGGTCGAAATTCTTGTAGACGCGGTGCCCGAAGCCCATGAGGCGGAAGGGATCGTTCTTGTCCTTGGCGCGCTCGAGAAATTCGGGAATGCGGTCCACGGTGCCGATCTCGCGCAGCATGTTGAGCGCCGCCTCGTTGGCGCCGCCATGGGCCGGGCCCCACAGGCAGGCCACGCCCGCCGCGATGCAGGCGAAGGGATTGGCGTCGGACGAACCGGACAGGCGCACCGTCGAGGTGGAGGCGTTCTGCTCGTGATCGGCATGGAGGGTGAAGATGAGGTCCATGGCGCGGGCGATGCGCGGATCGACCTTGTATTCCTCGGCCGGCACCGAGAAGCACATATGCAGGAAGTTGGAGGCGTAATCGAGGTCGTTGCGCGGATAGACGAAGGGCTGGCCCACCGAATATTTATAGGCCATGGCCGCCAGCGTCGGGATCTTGGCGATCATGCGGATCGAAGCGATCTCGCGCTGCTCGGGATCGTTGATGTCGGTGGAGTCGTGATAGAAGGCGGCCATGGCGCCGACCACGCCGGTCATGATGGCCATGGGGTGGGCATCGCGCCGGAAGCCGCGATAGAAATACTGCATCTGGTCATGCACCATGGTGTGGCGCGTTACCAATTGCTCGAATTTGGCGAAATCGGTCTTGCTGGGCAATTCGCCATAGAGCAGCAGGTAGCATACTTCGAGGTAGTTGGATTTGTCCGCCAGCTGCTCGATGGGGTAGCCGCGATAGAGCAGTTCGCCCTTGTCGCCGTCGATATAGGTGATGGCGCTGTCGCAGGCGGCGGTGGAGGTGAAGCCCGGATCGTAGGTGAACAGGCCCGTCTTGGCATAGAGCGATCTTATGTCGATCACTTCCGGCCCTACGGAGCCGGCCAGCACCGGAAATTCATGGGTCTGATCCCCGATGACGAGTTTGGCGACTTTGTCGGTCATTGAGCTCTCCTGGCTATGCCGCGCATCCGAACGCATTCTTGGCAGGCCCGGATGGTGGCTACGACGCTTTTGACAGCGCTAGTTGCTGGGGGGAGAGGTATCAGGGTTTGCCCATTGCAAGCAACCGATAGGTAAGTAGCATCCGCCCCTTGCGGGGCGGATTGGCATCCGGGTCAGCCCTTGACCTGATCGCCGAGGCGGGCCATCGAATCTTCGCGACCGATCAGCACCATGACCTCGAAAATCCCCGGAGATACGGTGCGTCCGGTGAGGGCGGCGCGCAGCGGCTGGGCCAGTTTGCCCAGCTTGACACCCCTGGCCTCGGCAAGCTGGCGCATGGATGCATCGATGGCGGGCACTGACCAATCGGCAAGCCCCCCTAACGTTTCGGCAATACCCGCAAGCAGGGTGCGGGCCTCGTCGGTCAGTAGCGCCGCCGCCGCCGCGTCGGGCGCGATGGGGCGGACGGCATAGATGAACTGGGCCAGGTCGATCAGCTCCAGCACCGTCTTGGCGCGCGGCTGCAATTCGGGCAGGGCGGCCAGTACGACATTGTGGTTGGCAAGGAGCCCCTCGAGGTCATGCGCGCGGTTCAGCTCCCGCGCGGTGTCCACCATCACCTTATAGAGATAGGCGGGATCGGCCTCGCGGATATAATGGCCATTGATATTCTCGAGCTTGACGAAATCGAAGCGCGCTGCGCCCTTGTTGAGCGCGTCGAGGCTGAACCATTCCACCATCTGCTCGGTGGAGAAGATCTCGTCGTCGCCATGGCTCCAGCCCAGGCGGGCCAGGTAATTGCGCAGCGCTTCGGGCAGATAGCCCATCTGGCGATAGGCCTCGACGCCCAGCGCGCCGTGGCGCTTGGAGAGCTTGGCGCCATCGGGCCCGTGGATGAGCGGGATATGGGCCATTTCCGGCACGGTCCAGCCCATGGCGTTGTAGATGATGATCTGGCGGGCGGCATTGGTCAGGTGATCGTCGCCGCGGATGATGTGGGTGACACCCATGTCGTGGTCGTCCACCACCACGGCATGCATGTAGGTGGGGGTGCCGTCGGAGCGCAGGATGATGAAGTCGTCGAGGTTTTCGGCCTTGAACACCACCTGGCCCTGCACATGGTCGTTGACGACGATGTCGCCGCTGAGCGGGGCCTTGATGCGGATGACCGGGTTGATGCCCTCGGGCGCCTCGGAGGGGGCGCGGTCGCGCCAATAGCCATTGTAGCGCGGCGGCTTGCCGGCGGCGCGGGCGTCCTCGCGCATCTGGTCGAGCTCGGCGGGCGAGCAATAGCAATAATAGGCGTGGCCCAGCTTCACCAGCTCATGGGCCACCTCGGCATGGCGCGCGGCGCGGGCGAACTGGCTGATCGGCTCGCCGTCCCAGGTAAGGCCCAGCCATTTGAGCCCGTCCACCAGCGCGGTGACGGCGGCCTCGGTGGAGCGCTCACGGTCCGTATCCTCGATGCGCAGCAGCATCTTGCCGCCCTTGTTCTGGGCATAGGCCCAGCTGAACAGGGCCGTGCGGGCGCCCCCGATATGCAGATAGCCGGTGGGCGAGGGAGCGAAACGGGTAACGACCTGGGACATGGCGGCACAATGCTTGGAGAGAGTTGGGGCCGTGTGTAGCATAGAGCCGCACGAGCGCAAGGGCGGGGGTGAGGCCGGTGGGGGCTATGGCGGCCGGGAAGCGCGAGGATGGCCCGTTTCGAGCGCGCCCCACGCGGGGCGCCCGGCCCTCTGCGCGTCTGTCGATCCGGGAGTGGATGGAGGACGCTACCACCGGGCGGCAGCTTTTCGTGCTTTTGCCCTTCCTGATGATCGCCGGCCTGGTGGTCTATGCGGCGCTGCCGGCCGAGCCGCCGGCCTGGGCGCTGGGCGCGGCGGGCGGCGTGATCTTGCTGGTGATGCTGGTTCTGCGGCGCACGGCATGGCTGGGCTGGGCGAGCCTGGCGCTGGCGGCGTGGCTGGGGCTCTGCCTGCTGCCGCTCCACGCCCACTGGTTCGGCACCGCCATGCTCTACCGGCCCGCCTATGGGCTATTCGAGGCGCGGGTGGATGAAATCCTGTCGGCCACCCCGCAGAGCCGGCGACTGGTGATTTCGCAGATCGCGCCGGCGGAGGGATCGCGCGGCGTGCCGATAAGGCGGGCGCGGCTGCTGGCGCCGCCCGAGCCGGTGCTGGCGCCGGGCGACACCATCCGCGCCAATATGCGCTTTGCGCCGGTTCCCGGTCCGGTGCTGCCGGGCACATATGACGGCCAGTTCCACTCCTATTTCGACGGCATCGGCGCCTATGGCAACGTGACCAGCGGCTTCGAGCGCGTCGGGGAGGGGGCGGCGGACGCAACGCGCTTCATCGAAATCATGCGCATGACGATCGGGGCGCGGATCGACGCCGTGCTCGACGGGCCGGCGGCGGCGATCGGGCGCGCCATGGTGATGGGCGACCAGAGCGGCATTACCGACGAAACCCGCGCCGTGATGGCCGCCTCGGGCCTGGCGCATGTCTATTCGATTTCCGGGTTGCACCTGTCCATCGTTGCCGGCGGCGTCTTCTTCCTGCTGCGCTGGCTGCTGGCCGCCATCCCGGCGACCGCAACGCGCTGGCCGGTCAAGAAGGTTGCCGCGGTGGGCGGGCTCGCCGCCGCTTTTTTCTACCTGCTGCTGGCCGGGGGGCTGGGCAATGTGCCGGCGCTGCGCTCGACGCTGATGCTGGGACTGGTGTTCGGCGCCGTGCTGGCCGGGCGGCGGGCGCTGACCATGCGCAATGTGGCGCTGGCGGCCATCGCCATCATCATCATCGATCCGGCCAGTATTTTCCGGCCCAGCTTCCAGCTCTCCTTTGCCGCCGTGATCGCCCTGATCGGCATTTATGAAATGCCCCGGCCGGTGCGCGACCGACAGGCGGGATTCGTCTCGCGCATGGCGCGCACCGTGTGGGCCACCGCGCTGACCAGCTTCATCGCCGGGGCGGCGACGCTGTTGTTCTCGGCCTATCATTTCCAGCAGACCGCGCCGTTGGGCGTGCTCGGCAATGTGCTGGCGCTGCCGGTGGTGAGCCTGGTCATCATGCCCTTCGCCGTGCTTTCGGTGCTGGCCATGCCCTTTGGCGCGGAGGCGCCCTTTGTCATCGTCATGGGCTGGGGCATCGAGCGCATGATGGACGTGGCCGAGCTCGTGGCCGGCTGGAGCCAGGGCCTGATCGGTAACCCATTGCTGACCGGTTGGGCGCTGCTGATCGGGCTGGCCGCGCTGGGCATCTTCGCCGCCGTGACCCATTGGGCGAGGCTGGTCGCCCCCGTGCTGGCCATTCCGCTGGTGCTGGCCTTCGGGCTCGACCAGAGGCCGGATCTGCTGATCGCCGACAGCACCCAGGCCGTGGCGCTGCGCGAGGACACCGGCTTGGCGCTGGTGACGGGGCGTCCCGGCAGCTTTGCCGTCAATGCCTGGGCGCAGCACTACCAGGAAAAGATTGCGCCAAAGGCGGATTCCGCCCGCTGCGACAGTATAGCCTGCGTGGCGCAGACCGGGGATTTCTCGATTTCGATCATCCGCAACGCGGCGGCTTTCGCCGAGGATTGCGGGCGACACGCGCTGATCGTGGCGCGCGTTCCGGCGCCGGCAACCTGCCGAGGCGGGCAGGTGGTCGATGGGGTAGCGCTGGCCCGGCTCGGCGTCCACTGGCTGCGCTGGGAGGAGGAGGCGGGGCGGTTCGAAATCCGCACCGCCATTCCCGATGTCAGCCGGCCGTGGCGAGTCTGGCCACGGTGACGCCGGCCCCCGGCATGTCGGGGCCGCCCAGGACATAGTCGGCCTCGTCGGCAGCGGGGGTGAGCAGGGCATTGCCGGCGCCGTAATTGACGTAGATGCGCAGGCCATCGCGGGTGCGGCAGCGCACGCCGGCGGGCAGGGCCAGAGTTGGTAAATCCGCCTCGGCGATGAGATGGTCGACCACGCGCTGGATCAGCGCCTTGCTGCCGCTGGCGCCCAGATAATAGAGCTTGCCCTGATGCAGCAGCACCGGCCAGCCTTCTGCGTCCTCGATGACCACCTGGGCGCGGGTTTCGATGCGCTCGCGCCAGTGATGCACCGTGCCGCTGCCCCTGACCTCGACTTCCAGCGCCGGATCGGTGCTGTCGACGCGGATGACCTTCACGTCGAGCAGGTTGCTCGGCAGGTCCGGCCCCAGCCGGGGCGGAATGGCGAAATCCTGGGTCTTGGAGCCGGTGCGCGGGCCGATGAGCACATGGCCGTCGAAGTCGGCCAGGGCGGCGCGCAGGGCGTCGTTCCAGGCAAAGAGCGCCGGAATGGCGACGATATCGTAGCCGGCCAAGCTCTGCGTCGAGGGGGGCAGGATGTCGATATCCACGCCATGCTTGCGGAAGGCGGCGTAGAGGGCGCGCACATGGGCGCCGTGGCTGAAGCCCTTGGCCTGGGGCTGGATGTCCCAGGCCCATTCGCTCTGATAGTCGTAGACAAGGGCGACGCGCGCCTTGCCGGCGACGCCGCCCAGCTTCAGCGCCTTAATTTCGGCGGCCACCTGCTGGGCCTCGTGATAAGCGGGGGCCGGGGCGCTGTCGGGTTGCAACAGGCCCGCATGCATCTGCTCCTGGGCGAAGGGGGCCTGGCGCCAGCGGAAATAGGAGACCACCTCGGCGCCATGGGCGAAGGCCTCCCAGGCCCAGAGGCGGGCCATGCCGGGCAGGGGATCGGGGTTGAAATCGGCCCAGTTCACCGGGCCGGGCTGCTGCTCCATGATCCACATGCGCCCATGGCCGACGCTGCGATAGAGATCGTGGTGGAAGGCGGCATTGTCGGGATCGCCCTGGCGCAGATAGAGGCGCTTGACCTCCTCCGGCTCGTTGCTGGTGGCCAGATGGCCGAGCGGATAGGAATCCCAGCTCGCCACGTCCAGCGTCTCGGCCACGTCGAAATGGTCGAATTCGGTGTAGCGCGACATGAAATTGTGGATGACCGGCAGGTCGGGCCGGCGCGCCTTGAGGATGTCGTATTGCACCTTGTTGAAGGCGGCGACCTGAGCGGAAGAATAGCGGCGGAAATCGAGATCATGCGCCGGGGCGGCCTCAGCGACGAGCAGATTGGGCAGTTCGACCTGATCGAAGCGGTCATATTCCATCGACCAGAAGACATTGCCCCAGGCGGCGTTGAGCGCGTCGATGGTGCCGTATTTTTCGGCCAGCCAGCGCTGGAAGCCGTCGCGGGCGGCGGGCGAATAGGAATAGGTGGTGCCATGGCAGCCATATTCATTGTCGGTCTGCCAGCCGGCCAGCGCCGGATGATCGCCCAGCGCCTCGGCGATGAGCCGGGTGATGCGGGCGGCCTCCTCGCGATAAGGCAGGTGGGAGAAATCGTAATGGCGGCGCGAACCGAAGCCCTTGCGGCGGCCTTCCCGGTCCACGGCCAGCATGTCGGGATGCTTATCCACCATCCAGCGCGGCGGGGTGGCGGTGGGGGTGCCGAAGATGATTTTGAGGCCGTGGCGCCCCAGCACGTCCATGGCGCGGCGGGCCCAGGAAAAATCGAGCTGGCCGGGCCTAGGCTCCAGCCGCGACCAGGAAAATTCCCCGATGCGTACCCATTTTATGCCGATCTCGGCCATGCGGGCGGCGTCGCGCTCCCACCAGTCTTCGGGCCAGTGTTCGGGGTAGTAGCAGACGCCGAGGGCGGGGCTGGTCATGAGCGTGGTCTCAAAGGCTGACGCGGGCCTCGGGCAGGCCGGCAATGTCGAGATCGATGGCGAAGAGCCCCCCGGCGATTTTTTCGGCGGCCAGCTGGTCGGGGCTCATATTCTTGTTGGCGGTGGTGATGAACAGCGTCTTGAGGTCGGCTCCGCCAAAGGCGGGGCAGGTGACCTGGCTCACCGGCAGTTCGACGACACGGTCGACCGACCCGTCGGGCGCGTGGCGCACGACGCAGCTGCCGCCCCAGCGGGCATTCCAGAGATAGCCCTGTGCATCGACGACGGCGCCATCGGGATAGCCCGGCCCGTCCGAGACGTCGGCAAAGAGCTGCCAGTCGCCCACGGGCAGGCCCGTTTCAGGATCGGTCTCGACCTTGAGGATGCGTCTTGTGGGGGTGTCCGTCCAATAGGCGATGCGCCCATCGGGGGAGAAACAGGTGGCGTTGGGAATGGCCACCTCGGTCTTGAGCGTGGTGAGCTGCCCATGGCGATAATGGTAGAGCGCGCCCAGCGGGGCTTCGGCGGAGCCTTTGTCCATGGTGCCGATCCAGAAGGCGCCCGAGGGATGCACACGGCTGTCATTGGTGCGGGTGGCGGGCTTGTCGGCCTCGATGGCATGGACCGGCGCCAACCCGCCCGTGGCGATCTGGAAGCCCTTGAGGCCGGTTTCGGTGGCCAGGAGCAGCGTCTCGTCATCGACGATGGCGGCGGCGGCCACGATCTCGTTGAAGAGCCATTGATCGACGAGGCTCCCATCGGCGCGCACGGCGTAGAGCGTTTCGGCATTGATGTCGAAGAAGAACAGCTCCTGCCGGCCCGGATGCCAGATCGGGCCTTCTCCCAGAGCGCATTGGCAATCGAAGATGAGGCGGGCGGTCTGGTTCATGCGGCTATCCCTGCATCATAGGATTTAACCGCGGCGGCGGCGCGTACAGACACCGCCTCCGCGTCCATGCCGGGCTTGTAGATATAGGTGCCCAGCCCGAAGCCGGCGCAGCCGGCGGCGAAGAAGTCGGAGAAATTGTCGGGATTGGCCCCGCCCACGGCATAGAGCGGCAGCGCGGGCGGCAGCACCGCCTTGATGGCCTTGATGCCCTTGGCGCCCAGCACTTCGGCGGGGAAGAATTTGAGGCCCGTTGCCCCGGCGCGAATGGCGCTGAAGGCATCGGTGGGCGTGAAGACGCCCGGATAGGAGCGCAGGCCGCGCTCGATGGTGCGCTCGATTACCGCCGCATTGGTATCGGGCGAAACGATGAAGCTGCCGCCGGCGCGGACGACCGCCTCCACATCGTCCACCGAGAGCACGGTGCCGGCGCCGATGGCGGCCTTGTCGCCGAGCTTTTTAGCGGCGTCCGCAATGCTGGTCAGCGCGTCGGGCGAATTGAGCGGCACCTCGATCATGGTGATGCCCGCCGCGATCAATGCCTCGCAGACGCCGATGATTTCCGGCGGGGTGATGCCGCGCAGGATGGCGATGATGTGACGATGCTCCATGAGACTACTCCGCTTCAGGCTGCGTGGCTGCGCGCGGCCTTGAGGCCCGCCAGCACGATGGTGGCCGCGTCCTGCGACTCGCCCTTGATTCCGATCATCCCCAGCACCTGCGCATAGAGCGCGCAGAGCCCCGCCGAGCCGATAAGGGGAACCGGCGCGTTACCGATCAGGTGCCGGTTGCTGCCGATTTCGGTGCCGATAAGCAGGCCCGAAAGATAGCCCGCGCACCAATCCGGCTGGCGATCGGCGATCAGCGAGGCGGCGCGCACGGTGAACAGCGTGCCCAGCAGGCTTTCGGGCCGCTCCAGCCCGTCGGCGGCGCCGGCGGCGAAGCCCTCAGCTCGGCCGGGGCCCTCCAGGTCGCCATTCAGGGAGTGGCGCAGCACCGAATGGCTGCGCAGCGTCTCGAAGATTTCGCCGGTCATGGCGGTGGAGAAATCGAGAATGCGGGTGCCTTCGAGCCGGGCCCATTTCGAATGCGTGCCCGGCATGCAGACGACGCCGGAAAAGCCCGGGTTTTCAGCCGCCAGCCCCAGCAACTGGGTTTCCTCGCCGCGCATGACATTGGGGGCGGGGGCGTGCTGGCAGACGCCGGGCAGGATGGCCGGCGCAAAGCGCCTGTCTTCCATTTCGGGGCGCACCGCACCATCCAGCAGCCGGGCGAGATCGGCCGGCGCTTCCATATAGGAGGCCTCGAGCCAGCCCTGGCGGGCGCCGGCCATGCCGCAGACCAGAATGTCGAGCGGCCCTGCGCGGGCGGGCGTCACATCGGCCAGCAATTCGGCCAGTGCCGGGGCAAATTCGGGGCGGGTCAGCCGCCCCATGCCCTTGGGCGAGACCCGTTCGAAGGCCACGCTGCCATCGGGGGCGAGGCCCCAGGCGCGCAGATTCGAGGTTCCCCAGTCGACCCCGACCCAATCGGCTAGCATGCTCATCATTTCTCCCCGTCGCGGCCGGCGCGCCGCGGCGCGAACCTAATGCGTACGGGCCGGTTCAGCCAGCCCGTTTTTGCCCCACACCAACCTCAATCGCGCCCGGCGGTCCCCTCGTTTGGTAAGGTTTTCAGAGCGTTGCGGAAGATTGCCGGCGGAAAGCGCCTGCGGCAATTTAATTGTATGATTTTTTGTTTGCTTGACACGAAGCCGTGCTAGAACCGATGCCAATACGGGCGCGGCGTCGCGCCCGCGATCCCAGAGGACATGACGATGACGGCCACTAAACTGCGTTCACGCGCCTGGTTCGACAATCCGGAGAACCCGGATATGACCGCGCTCTATCTCGAGCGCTACATGAATTTCGGCGTTTCGCGCGAGGAGCTGCAATCGGGTAAGCCGATCATCGGCATCGCCCAGACCGGCTCGGACCTCAGCCCCTGCAACCGCCACCATATCGTGCTGGCCGAGCGGGTGCGCGAAGGCATTCGCGAGGCGGGCGGCATCGCCATCGAATTTCCCGTCCACCCCATCCAGGAGACCGGCAAGCGCCCCACCGCCGGGCTCGACCGGAACCTGGCCTATCTGGGGCTGGTGGAAGTGCTTTACGGCTATCCGCTGGACGGGGTGGTGCTGACCATCGGCTGCGACAAGACCACTCCGGCCATGCTGATGGGCGCGGCTACGGTGAATATTCCGGCTATCGCGCTGTCGGTGGGCCCCATGCTCAATGGCTGGCACAAGGGCGAGCGCACCGGCTCGGGCACCATTGTGTGGAAGGCGCGCCAGATGATGGCGGCGGGTGAGATCGACTATCCGCAATTCATCGAGCTGGTGGCGTCCTCGGCGCCCTCGACGGGCTATTGCAACACCATGGGCACAGCCACGACGATGAACTCGCTGGCCGAATCGCTGGGAATGCAGCTTCCCGGCTCTGCAGCCATCCCGGCGCCCTATCGCGACCGCCAGGAAATGGCCTATCGCACCGGCATGCGCATCGTGGAGATGGTGCATGAGGATTTGAAGCCCTCCGACGTCCTGACCAAGGACAATTTCATCAACACCATCGTGGTCAATTCCGCCATTGGCGGCTCGACCAACGCGCCCATCCACATCGCCGCCATCGCCAAGCATATCGGGGTCGACATTGAGCTGGACGAGTGGCAGGAGCATGGCCACAAGGTGCCGCTGCTGGTCAATCTGCAGCCGGCGGGCGAATATCTGGGCGAGGATTATTACCATGCAGGGGGCGTGCCCGCCGTGGTCAATGAATTGATGAAGCAGGGGCTGATCCGCGAGAACGCCCCCACCGTCAATGGCAAGAGCATCGGCGAGAACTGCCGCAACACGCCGATCCAGGACGAGAAGGTGATCCGGCCCTTCGGCAATCCGCTCAAGGCGGAGGCCGGGTTCCTGGTGCTGCGCGGCAATCTCTTCGACAATGCCATCATGAAGACCAGCGTGATCTCCCCGGAATTCCGCGAGCGCTATCTCAACAATCCAGCCCATCCCGGCATGTTCCAGGGCAAGGCCGTGGTGTTCGACGGCCCCGAGGACTACCACCACCGGATCGACGATCCGGCGCTGGAGATCGACGAGAACACGCTGCTGTTCATGCGCGGCGCCGGCCCGGTGGGCTATCCGGGCGCAGCCGAGGTGGTGAACATGCGGCCGCCCGACTATCTCATCAAGAAGGGCATCACCGCGCTGGCCTGCATCGGGGACGGGCGCCAGTCGGGCACGTCGGGCTCGCCCTCCATCCTCAACGCCTCGCCCGAGGCGGCGGCAGGCGGCAATCTCGCCATCCTGCGCACCGGCGACGTGGTGCGGATCGACCTCAACACCGGACGGGCCGACATCCTGATTTCCGAGGCGGAAATCGCCGAGCGCCGCGCCGCGCTCGAAGCGGCTGGGGGCTATAAATATCCCGCCCACCAGACGCCCTGGCAGGAAATCCAGCGCGGTATCACCGGCCAACTCGGGGAAGGCGCCATTCTCAAGCCGGCGGAAAAATACCAGCGCATCGCCCAGACTTTCGGGGTGCCGCGCGACAATCACTGAGCGGCGTTTTCCAGCAGTTCCGGCCGGCCCCGAGACATCGGGGCCGGTTTGCTTTTGAGGCGACCCCGGCGAGGCTGAACCTCGGGTTGGAGGGTGCGCAAAAGGTGAGGCCTTCGCCTCGCCGGGGGGACAGGCCAGCGTTCCATCCATTCGGCCTCCGCGTGCATTCCTGCCCGCGAGGATCGGCTGGGCGCGAGGCCGGCGCTGTCACCGGACCCGCCACCCGGAGCGGACGCATACAGCCGCCGCCCCGGCGACCCGCAGCCCGGCTTATGGGTCTGCGGCAGAAAGAATGACCTCAGGCACGGGCGACCCCGCGCCACCTGCCGCCGCTTCCCGATCACTCGTCATGACCGCGTCTCAGGAGGCGACGGGGAAAGCATAGGGCGAGGAAGTGGCTGGGGGATAAGTTTTTGCGGGGGGCTGCGTTGCTGCGGGGGCGGGCCGCGATCTGAAGGGCGGGGATAGATGCGGATATGGATTCCAGCCTGCGCCGGAATGACATCGGGGGCGGGGTGGGTTTCGGGCCATTGGTCGGCTCGGAATGCTTGGCCGCTGATATCATCCGTTGTCGCCCCGGCCTAGCCGGGGCCTATCCTGACATGGTGCCGGTGGATTCGCCTCGGGATGGATCCCGGCTCAAGGCCGGGACGACATCGGGGTGGGGCGGGCGTGGCGCACCGGCAAAAGGCCTCAATATTTGCGCAGCAGGCCCACCAGGCGGCCCTGCACCTTGACCCGGTCGGGGGGGAAGATGCGGGTTTCGTAGGCGGGATTGGCGGCTTCGAGGGCGACCGTGTTGCCCTTGCGGCGCAGGCGCTTGAGGGTGGCCTCCTCATCGTCCACTAGGGCGACGATGATCTCGCCGGTGGAAGCGGTGTCCTGCTTCTTGATGAGCACGGTGTCGCCATCGAAAATGCCGGCATCGACCATGGAATCGCCGCGCACTTCCAGCGCGTAGTGCTCGCCTCCGCCCAGCATTTCGGGTGGCACCATGATGGTGTGCGAATGGGTCTGGATGGCCTCGATGGGCGTGCCGGCGGCGATGCGGCCCATGACGGGGACGGAAACGGGGCGAACATAATCCTCGTCGGTGCCGCCGCGCGCGGGGGGCGTGGCCACCTTGCCCAGATTGCCCTCGATGACCGAAGGCTCGAAGCGCGCCCGGCGCCCGCCCAGCGATGGGTTCATGGAATCGGGGAGCTTGACCACTTCCAGCGCCCGGGCCCGGTTGGGCAGGCGGCGGATGAAGCCACGCTCCTCCAAAGCGGTAATGAGCCGGTGAATGCCGGATTTGGAAGCCAGATCCAGCGCGTCCTTCATTTCATCGAAGGAGGGCGGAATGCCGCTTTCCTTCATCCGTTCGTGGATGAACATCAGCAGCTCGTGTTGTTTGCGCGTCAGCATGGGCCCCCTCGCGACAGAATCGGAACATAGACGGAACGACTATATGTGTTCCATGTATGTTCCGCAATATGCCGCGCGAAGATCAGAAGGCGTCGATGCGCAGGGCCTCCACCAGGCTGCCGGCGGGCTGGCCGGGGTCGTGCTCGGGCTGGACGATGAGCATGTCGGCCTCGGCCATGGAGGAGGTGTGGCCGCTATCGGTCTGGCCGATGGGGCGCAGGGCCGGTCCCTGCGGGGTCTGCACCAGCCGGGCCCGCATGAAATGGCGCCGCGCGCTATTGGGCGGGGTGGGGGCGAGCAGGGGCAGCCGCCAAACGGGCGGCTCGGCATGGCCCAGCCAGGCGCGCAGGGCCGGCTTGATGAAGACGGCAGCGGTGACCATGGCCGAGACCGGATTGCCGGGCAGGCCGAAGACCAGGGTCTGCCCATGCGTGCCGAACATCAGCGGCTTGCCGGGACGCATATTGATGCGCCAGAAATCAACGGTAACGCCGAGTTCGAGCAGAATGTCCTGGACGATGTCGTGGTCGCCGACGCTGGCGCCCCCGGTGGTGACCACGATATCGGGCCGGGCGGCGAAGATGGCTTCGAGCCTGGCCCTGAGGGCGGCGCGGTCGTCGGGGGCGATGCCGAAATCGTCCACCGTCTCGGCATAGGGCGCGAGCAGGGCGGCCAGCCCCGTGCTGTTGGATGAGACGATCTGGTCGGGCCCCAGCGGCGCGCCGGGCGGGACCAGCTCGTCACCGGTGGCCAGCAGGGCGATGCGGGGGAGGCGGGCAAGCTGGAGGTGGGAAAGATTGGCGGCGGCGGCCACTGAAAGCTGCATGGGCGTCAACCGTTCGCCGGCGGAAACCAGCGTCTGGCCCCGGACAAAATCATTGCCCAGCGGGCGAATGCTGTGGCCGCGCTGCGCGGGGGTGGCAAAGCTCACTCCGGCCTCGGACAGCCGGGCCTCTTCCTGCATGATGACGGTGTCGGCACCCTCGGGCACCGGCGCGCCGGTGAAGATGCGCACCGCCTCGCCCGGCTTCAGCGTGCCGGTGAAGCCGGCACCGGCCTGCGACGTGCCGACAAGGGTGAGCGGAACGCCGGGCCGGACATCCTCGGCGCGCAGAGCGTAGCCGTCCATGGCGCTGGCGGGAAAGGGCGGCTGGTCATGCGCGGCGATGACGGGCGAGAGCAGGACGCGGCCGGCGGCGGCGGAAAGGGGAACCGGCTCGGCCCGGGGCCGGGGAACGCGCCGCAGAATGGCGGCAATCGCCTCTTCGACCGGCAGCAGGCTCATGATCGCTGGAAATCGCCGGATTTCCCGCCCGACTTCTCCAGAACGCAGATATCGGTGACCACCATGCCCCGGTCGAGCGCCTTGGCCATGTCGTAAAGCGTCAGGGCGGCGGTGGAGGCTGCGACCAGGGCCTCCATCTCCACCCCGGTCTGGCCGGTGGTTTCGGCGGTGGCGCGCACCAGCAGGGCCGTTTCGCCATCGGCCTCGATGGCTATGCTCACCTTGGTGAGGGCCAGCGGATGGCAGAGGGGGATGAGATCGGCGGTCTTCTTGGCGGCCATGATGCCGGCGACGCGCGCCACGGCCAGGGCGTCGCCTTTCTTGAGCGCGCCCCCCAGAATGGCGGCAAGGGTTTCGGCCTTGCCCAGAAGACGGGCCTGGGCCACGGCGCGTCGACGCGTAACCGCCTTGTCACCGATATCGACAATGTGGGCCGCGCCGGTCGCGTCGAGATGGGTGAGGCCAGCGCTCATCCGTTTACCGGCTCGCTGACCCCATGGAGCAGGGCGCGCGTGGCGGCGGCGACGTCGGCCTGGCGCATCAGGCTTTCGCCGACCAGGAAGGTGCCGATGCCCGCCTCGCGATGCAGAAGCTCGACATGGTCGTGGCTGAGAATGCCGCTTTCGCTGACCAGAAGGGTTTTGGGAGGAACGCCCCCGGCCAGCCGGATCGAGGTGTCCAGCGTGGTCTCGAAGGTGCGCAGGTTGCGATTGTTGATGCCGATGAATTTGGCATGCAGCGCCAGGGCCCGGTCCAGTTCGAGCTGGTCGTGCACCTCCACCAGCGCATCCATGCCCCATTCCTCGGCGGCGTCGAGCAGATAGCGGGCGGTGTCGTCGCCCACGGCGGCGAGGATGATGAGAATGCAGTCGGCACCCCAGGCGCGCGCCTCGGCCACCTGATAGGTTTCGAACATGAAATCCTTGCGCAGTGCCGGCAGGCCGGTGGCGGCGCGGGCCTCGGCCAGATAGGCCGGGGAACCCTGGAAGCTGGGCTTGTCGGTCAGCACCGAGAGGCAGGCGGCGCCGGCTTCTTCGTAGGCGCGGGCGATCTCGGCGGGGTGGAAATCGGGGCGGATCAGCCCCTTGGAGGGACTGGCCTTTTTCACCTCCGCGATGAGGGCGTAGTCGCCGCGGGCGCGCTTGGCCCGGATCGCCTCGACAAAGCCACGTGGCGGGGGCTGGTCATGCGCCTGGGCGACGATTTCGGCCCAGGGGCGCATGGATTTGGCGGCGGCGATTTCCTCGCGCTTATAGGTTTCGATCTGCTTGAGAATATCGGTCATCGGTCTCCGTTGGAAACCGCCACGAGGCGGGCGAGCGTGGCTTTGGCGGCGCCGCCGTCTATGGCGGCGCGGGCCTGGGCAATGCCGTCCTCGATGGTGGCGGCCTTGTCGGCAACTACCAGCGCGGCCCCTGCATTGAGCAGCACCGTATCACGATAGGCCCCCGGCGCTCCATCGAGCAGGGCGAGGATGGCGGCGGCATTGTCGGCCGGATCGCCTCCCAGCAGCTCGGACGGGTCGGTCAGCTTCAGGCCCACCTCTTCGGGGTGAAGCTCGAAGCT